>JAOZSO010000078.1:0-6496 GCA_029939655.1 Desulfobacterales bacterium | reverse complement strand
ATCGCCGACAAGGTGCGTGTCAAGGTAGCCCGGGGAAATGTGGGTACGCTGAACCAGCCCTCAGCACAACCCCAGCCCCAAGCAAAAGACAAAGGCAAAACGGATCCAGGCAAATCAAAATAGTGTTCCGGTCGCACCATACTGCACCAGCTGTATGATCAGACCGGGCACTCCGGTGACACCGGACTAATTTGTCTGGATATATTAAGGATGGTGCAGATAAAGATTCCCTGCTATTACCGGCCGGGAATCTTGTATTTTAAATTACAAGGTGAAAGGAAACAGATTTGAAAAAACTCTCATGGAGACCCGTTGCTGTTCTCATCGTTATTCTGACGGCAATCGTATATGTCTTGCCATCGGTGTGGCCGGGAGTGTGGCCCCATAAAAAGATAAACCTTGGACTGGACCTTCAAGGGGGCATGCATCTGGTACTGGAAGTCGATACCAACAAGGCTGTGGAGGACGCCATTGAGCGGATTGCCCAGGAACTTCGATCCCGTCTTCGCAAGGAGCGTGTGAGGGTCCTGGCGTTGGATCGTGTTCATGGAACACAGATCTCCACTCGTATCGTGGGGAAAGCATCTATCGATCAATTTTACAAAACCCTGGATACTGATTTCAAGGAAATGCGCATTCTTTCCGAATCGGAATCCGACGAGACGCTCACAGTGGTCATAGACCTGCCCGACCAGGAAGCAGAACAGATAAAAAAACTTGCTACGGATCAGGCCCTGGAGACTATTCGCAACAGGATTGATCAGTTCGGTGTAAGTGAACCGGACATCCGTAACCAGGGTAAGAACCGAATCCTCATCCAGCTGCCGGGTATCAAAGACACCAAGCGGGCCAAGAATCTGATCGGAAGAACCGCACTCCTGGAGTTCAAACTTCTCGATGAAACCAATGATATCGGGGCCGCTCTGCAAGGCAATGTACCGCCTGAAAGTGAGATTCTCTACGAGGATAACCAGGACCCTACCACCAACCGTACCACCAAAACGCCTTACCTTGTGAAAAAACGGACCCTGCTGACCGGTGCTCAACTGGTAGACGCACGCGTTCAAATCGACTCACAGTACAATGACCCCTATGTATCCATCGAGTTCGACAAGAAAGGTGGCAGGATATTTGAAAGTATCACAGAGCAGAACGTCAAAAAGCGACTGGCCATCGTTCTTGATGACAAGGTATATTCTGCTCCGGTCATCCAGGAAAAAATTTCAGGTGGATCCGCCCGGATTACCGGGCAGTTCACTGCGGAACAGGCCCATGACCTTGCCATTGCCCTGCGGGCCGGCGCGCTTCCGGCGCCTGTAAATATCCTTGAAGAAAGAACAGTGGGTCCTTCTCTGGGTGCCGACTCCATACGCAAGGGTCTGATGTCCATGTGTGTCGGCGGCATACTGGTCATGCTGTTCATGATCATTTACTATAAAGGATCGGGTATTATCGCCGATCTGGCGCTGATGCTCAACATCGTTATCATCGCGGGTGGCCTGGCTGCTTTTCAGGCAACCCTGACGCTGCCCGGCATCGCCGGTATTATTCTTACCATCGGCATGGCCGTTGATGCAAACGTGTTGATATTTGAACGTATCCGCGAAGAGATGAATCTGGGCAAAACGCCCCGGGCTGCCGTTGACGCCGGTTACAGTAGAGCCACTCTCACCATTCTGGATGCCAATGTGACGACTCTGATCGCAGCACTTGTACTCTTTCAATTCGGTACAGGACCGGTAAAAGGGTTTGCCGTAACGCTAAGCCTGGGAGTGATAGCAAGTCTGTTTACAGCACTTATTTTATCGCGGCTTATTTTTGACTACCTGCTGATCAACCGAAAAATAAAAAGCGTCAGCATTTAATGCCTTGTTTTCAGATTCATCTAACCCCTGTCGTTGCTGTATTGGGGAAAAGTGACGTTAACGCTAATATAAGGATGCAACTATGCAGTTCGTAAAACCGGATATCAATATCAACTTTATCGCAAAAAGATATATCGCCTTTGTCGTATCTGCGGTGATGATCCTGATAACGATCATCTCGCTGATCATACATCACGGCCCCAAATACGGCATCGACTTCGCCGGCGGGACGCTCATCCAGATAAAATTTGATGCACCAACCCAGATAGCAGACATTAAGACCGGACTCGGCACCCTGGACATCGGCATATCTTCTGTCCAGGAGTTCGGGGATGCAACGGACTATGAATTTCTTGTCAGGGCAAAGGGCTCTGCGTCCATATCAGAGGATGTGTCCCTTAAAATAGAAGAGGTTCTTGAATCAGCAACAGGCGGCAAGGTTGAAATTCGCCGTGTTGAGATGGTGGGACCCCAGGTTGGAAAAGATCTAAGAGAGAAAGCCCTGTTGGCCATGTTTTTTGCGCTTCTCTTTATCACCATTTATATTTCGGGCAGATTCGAACTCAAGTGGATGCTCAGCGGCGTCATGGCAGGTGCGCTTATGTTTGCCGTCTATATCCTGCAACTGTTCGCGGTCAGCATACCCGTCCTCATGACTGGGGCGTTGCTGGTCACCCTGGTTCTATTCTGGTTTCTGGAACTGAAATATGCCATGGGGGCTGTAGTGGCGCTGATCCACGACGTTACGATTACCATTGGTTTATTTTCCATATTCGGTAAAGAGTTTACCCTGCCCATTATCGCAGCACTGCTGACAATTATTGGATATTCTCTCAACGACACCATTATCGTATTTGACAGGATACGGGAAAACCTTCGAAAACATCATAAAAAAAGACTCGGTTTTATATTGAATAAAAGTATCAATGAGACGCTTGGCAGAACCATTCTAACATCAGCGACAACGCTCTTGGTTCTGATCACTTTATTCATTTTCGGAGGCGGTATCATTCATGATTTTGCCTTTGCCATGATTGTTGGCGTATTGGTCGGTACATATTCCTCCATATTTGTCGCCAGCCCGATTCTCCTAGCCTGGCAAAAACGTCAACGAACGTAGCATCTCCATGTGATGAGCGTATCGGTGACATCACGTCAAGAGGAGCGCCCGGCTTATGGAAAATCTATTCCCATTGTTTCGATTGAAAAGTACACCGGGTGTCGGCAACCTGCTTTACAAGCGGCTCATGGATGTTTTTCACTCCCCTGAAAACGCCATCCATGCACCGCGTAAGGACTTGCTGCGGGTGGAGGGACTGTCGGACCGGCTTATCACCGCTATCAAACGGCACACTTTACCTGAATCCGTCAAAAAAGAACTTGAAAAGGTACAACAAAAAGGTATCAAAATACTGACCCTCACCGATACCGACTATCCTGCCCTCCTGCTTGAGATACCGGATCCACCCCCATGCTTGTATGTTTATGGTTGCATTTCAGCAACGCCGAAAAACATATCCATCGTGGGGTCTCGAAATGCTACACAATACGGACTTGACACAACCCAGCGCCTGGCCCGCGACCTGGCTTCCCTTGGAATAACCATTGTAAGCGGTATGGCCCGCGGCATTGACACCGCTGCCCATGAGGGTGCCTTGATGTCCCACGGCAAGACCATCGCCGTCCTGGGAAGCGGGCTCGAAAGGATTTACCCGAGAGAAAATGAAACACTCTTTCACCGTATTGCTGAAACCGGTGCGGTGATTTCGGAATTTCCGCTCAATGCAGAGCCGGAAGCCCACCACTTCCCCATGCGCAACAGGATCATCAGCGGCCTGTCGCTGGGAACCGTCATTGTGGAAGCGACATTACGCAGTGGATCGCTGATCACCGCCCGGTTGGCCGCAGAACAAAACAGGGAGGTGTTTGCTGTGCCCGGAAGTATCAATTCCTTCAAAAGCACCGGAACCCACACACTCATAAAACAGGGGGCCAAGCTGGTAGAGCAGGCCGGTGATATCATGGATGAAATATCATACTGGATGGACCCTTCAGTGATAGAAAACAGCAATGTTATGGATGTGAATACAGCACCCGAACCATCCCTTTCGCCCTTGGAAACATCCGTGTTGCATGCATTGGAACATTACCCGCTTCACATTGACGATCTGATCCGAAAACTGGGCATGGCGCCTTCGGATCTGTCCAGCACCCTTTTGTGCCTTGAATTGAAAGGTATCGTACATCAGGACCCGGGCAAGCTATTTTATATAAAAAATTAACCACAAATAAAATGAGGAACCCCTTGAGTTCAAAACCACTAGTTGTCGTAGAATCGCCGACAAAAGTCAAGACCATCAAAAAATACCTGGGGAAAGGTTACAATGTTGCCGCAACCGTCGGACACATAAAGGATCTACCCGTAAAAGAGTTGGGAATAGATATCGACCATGGATTCAAACCCCAATATCGACTCATACCCGGCAAGCAAAAAGTTACCACAGCTCTGAAAAAAGCGGCTGGTGACACCAATGAGGTCTACCTGGCGCCCGACCCGGACAGGGAAGGCGAAGCTATCGCCTTCCACGCGTCAGAAGTGCTGAAAAGAAAGGGCAGAATATTTCACCGGGTTTTGTTTCACGAATTAACCCGCAATGCCATCCTTGAATCGATTCAAAAACCGGAAAAACTCAATAAAAACAAATACGAAGCACAAAAAGCACGACGGATTCTGGACCGCCTGGTGGGGTACCAGATTTCTCCTCTTTTGTGGCGGAAGGTCAAGGGCGGCTTGAGTGCCGGACGGGTCCAATCGGTAGCTGTTCGAATTATCTGTGAAAGGGAAAGGCAGATTCAGATCTTTGAACCCGAGGAGTACTGGTCGATTACCGCTCACCTGAAAGGAGATACCCCCCCGCCTTTCGAAGCCAAACTGACCAAATTGGACAAACAGAAAATCAAGATAGGAAATGAAGAGGAAGCATCCACTATATTGGAAGCGCTGAAAGAGACGCCGTTTCTGGTGGAGTCCGTTTCCAACAAGACCAAAAAGCGAAATCCCTTGCCACCTTTCATCACGAGCAAACTGCAACAGGAATCGATCCGGAAACTCAGATTTTCCGCCAAGAAGACCATGATGCTGGCGCAACAGCTTTACGAAGGTATCGAGATCGAAGGTGGTGAACAAGTGGGGCTCATCACATACATGCGTACGGATTCCACACGAATAGCCAACGAGGCGGCTGAAGAAGCACTGGCTTTTATTCGGGAAACCTATGGCGCGGAATACAGCATGGAAAAACCCCGGTTCTTTAAAAACCGGAAAAAAGCCCAGGATGCACACGAGGCCATCAGACCGACAGCTGTATCTCATACACCTGACAAACTGAAATCTTTTCTGTCAAGAGATCAGTATGCGCTCTATCGTCTCATATGGAATCGCTTTGTTGCCTCCCAGATGAAACCGGCGCTTATTGACACGCTGTCCATCGGTATCAGAGCAGGTGCCTATCTATTCACAACAGCCGGTTCGAAAATATCATTCCCCGGTTTTATGGCGGTTTACATCTCGGTGGACGATGCAATCAAAACCGAAAATGAAAAGAAAAAAGGCCAATTGCCGGCACTATCAAAGGGTATGGTGCTGCACCTCGAACAACTGAATCCCAAACAGCACTTCACCATGCCGCCACCAAGATTTTCCGAGGCTTCTCTGGTAAAAGAGCTTGAAGAAAACGGCATCGGCAGGCCAAGTACTTACGCTGCGATACTTTCAACCATTCGCGTAAAAAAATACGTTGACCTGGTGAAGGGTTATTTTAAACCGAGCGAACTCGGAATGATTGTCAACGACCTCCTGGTTGGGAGTTTTGACGATATTTTTAATGTTACTTTTACAGCCAGAATGGAAACCTACCTTGATCAAATCGAAGCATCGGAGTTGGTTCTCGAGGATATTCTCGAACGCTTTTATTCCCATTTTAACCAGGAAATTGAAGCTGCTAAAGAGGGGATGCCGAGCTTGAAGGGCGTTGGTTTTTCAACGGATCTCACCTGTCCCCAGTGTCAAAATGAACTGCGAATCAAGGTGGGTCGAAATGGACATTTCCTGGCCTGCAGCGGTTATCCCGAGTGCACCTATTCCCGTGACTATACCCGGGATGAAAAGGGAAACATTCATCCTGTGGAACTTGAGGCAGATGAAGTTTCCGACAGGGTGTGCGAAAAATGCGGCAAGCCCATGGTCATCAAGCCAGGTCGATTTGGTAAATTTTTTGCCTGCACCGGATATCCGGAATGCAAAAATACCTACTCAACCAATTCCATCGCCCCTGGGAAAGAGACCGGAGTCGACTGCCCGGAAAAAGATTGTGACGGAAAACTTGTGGAAAAGCAGTCCCGGCGCGGCAAAACATTTTATGGCTGCAACAAGTATCCGGATTGTAATTTTGCGACCTGGGACAAGCCCGTAAATAAAAACTGCCCGGTATGCGATGCCGTATTTCTGGTGGAAAAATCGACTAAAAAGAAAGGATCCTTCCTGGCATGCCTCACGGAAGGGTGTGGGTATACGGAGCAGCTATAAGACTGTAGACTGTTAGGCTGTTAGACTATTAGCTGCTAACAGCCTA
>JAOZSO010000077.1:6601-10677 GCA_029939655.1 Desulfobacterales bacterium | reverse complement strand
ATACAAAACACTCTCGTAAAAAGTAGCTTTTCTGACTTTTTGCGAGACCATCAAGTTTGACATTCACATATCTATGAGATGTATCAATATAGGAAAGGCTGTCCCACAAAAAATTGTGGCCCTGGTTACATCCTACCAGGGCCACAAAGAAGAAAGGAGGTATAAATTGAGGGAGAAAAAGTCAAAACCCTCGAATTAATAGTTACTCTATATATTGTATAGTGTCAAGTAATTTTATCCATATATGCTATTTTATATAAGGGGTCAAGTCTGCCCTTGACTCTTAGCCAATTGTTTTTCCATCTTATTGACACGCATCTGAGTTCATTAAAATTCATCTTAAAAATATATACTCAGCTCTGCGTCCCTGGTTCATGATATAATACCAAACACCGGAGAAGTGACAAAGACCTTAAAAAAAGAATAAGATTTGACATCATCGAAGGGGTGCTTATTGTTGCGGCATAAGAGGTACCCGTGATAGGATGACCTCTCTAAATATTTTATCTTTGTCCAGGGGCTGTGCTTGTCACGGCCCTATTTTTTTGGAGATCCAATGGAACCCCACAGGTAAACCCATGGGATAGGCAACCGGAGCCGAAAAGGAATGTGACCATGAATCCCTGCCCGTGTATTAAGGCAAAAAAAGCAGAGCCGTAATTGACCCTGCTTATGCTCTTTAAAAATATATTTTAATTATGCTGCTATTTCTCAGAAATACGTCTATCCACACCGCTTCTCCGATCTTCCATTAATCTTCGTTCAGGAAGATGGAAGGCATACGAGAATATGCGCCGATCTGAACCGGAGCGTCTTCCACCATTGTCAGGCTGTGATGTCCTTATCATCGTTTTTATCCCCTATTCGCTGTCTACCAAATACGACAATCCCAACAATTCCAATGCAAAGAAGGAAAATAATCGGTTTTAAATTAATTTTAATAGAATCCACAGAAGTTGTATTTATAGAGGGGCTGTAAAATAGGTTTATATCACTATCATTGGGATTGAATTCAATAAATAGCCGATCAGAAATTACCGTATTACTGACTAAAATAACCACTACCATTAAAAAGAGTATTTTATGTGTTGTATTCATTAACACACCGCTTTTAATTCAAGTCTGATAAAATGCCTCAGATCAATAGAAGAGGACATGTTTATAGCACAATAAGTTAGTATTTACAATACCGTTGCGATAGCGCCATTTTCTGGATATTCCACCAGGTGAATTGGAGGGTTTTCAAAGGTTTAAATTAGAGGGCATTATCTTCTCAATCACCTCACCTGCCTTATTCAGCAAATAGAGATTGAATCCAGCGCCGGCGGCATGATCGACCAGCTCTTCATAGATGACCGCCTGGACTTCGGATAACTTCTGTTTGTCTCTGACCATGAGGTTCACACACATCAGCGCGTCTTCTTTCTCTAAAAAGATCGGAATAAAGGAAATACCGGTATCCTCTTCATGTTGACCCAGGTATTGTGGGTTTGAATTCGGATCCTGTATGACGACATAAACCCACTGATGTTTCTTGATATGTGCTGACATTCAATTCTCCTACTCTAACTATATCGAATTTTGTGTTTGATGTTTTGTGTTTTGTGTTTTGTTTTTTGTTTTTGGTGTTTTGTGTTTGGTGTTTTGTTTTTGGTGTAGAGCATTGAGCTATTAGCGTTAAACACCTAATAGCCTACAGCCTAAAAACCTACAGCCTGCTTGTAAAATATGACTCGAACAGGGATACCGCCCGATGGATATCCTCAGTGTTGACATCCAGGTGGGTCACCAACCGGATGGGGTTACCAATGTTGATCAGCACACCCGCATCCTTCAAATAAGCTGCGAGTGCCTCGGGGCTACCGGTTCTCAAGGACGCGAAAACCATATTGGTCTGCACCAACGCCATGTCGATCTCCATGTCATCGATACGGGAAAGCCCTTCCGCGAGAGTCAGGGCATTGGTGTGGTCTTCCGAAAGCCGGTCAACATTTTCTTGTAATGCGAGAATACCGGCTGCCGCAAGAATCCCTGCCTGCCGCATGCCGCCTCCCAATACCTTACGCCATCGCCTGGCTTTCTTCACAAGTTCCCCGGAGCCACACAAGACGGATCCTACGGGCGCACCCAGCCCCTTGGAAAGACAGATAGAAACGGAATCAAAATGGCGGGAGATTTCGGTGGGCGCAACAGCCAGCTTGACAGCCGCATTGAACAATCGCGCACCATCCAGATGGCACCCCAGTCCATGGTCCAGAGACAGGGCTCGGGCCTTTTTCAAATAGGCCAAGGGCAAAACCTTCCCGGCATGGGTGTTTTCAAGACACAGAAGTTTGGTTTTAGCGAAATGGATATCATCCGGCTTGATGGCCTTGGCGACTTTTACGAGATCGAGGGTTCCATCTTTTTGGAACTCGATCGGCTGTGGTTGAACACTGCCGAAAACGGCTGCCCCTCCCCCTTCGTACTTATACGTATGCGCCTGCTGTCCCACGATATACTCATCGCCTCTTTCGCAGTGGCTCAGAACGGCCATCAAATTGCTCTGGGTTCCTGAAACCGCCAGTATGGCAGCCTCTTTGCCCAGAATTTCTGCAGCCAGGGATTCCAGGCGGTTAACGGTCGGATCATCCCCATAGACGTCGTCGCCTACCACAGCACCGGCCATGGCAGAGCGCATTTTCTGCGTCGGTTGTGTAACGGTATCACTTCGAAGATCAATCATATTACTCTCTGCTGTCTGCATGTTTAGACTGTAGGCTGTTAGGTGCTTTCCGCTGATTGCACTCAGCGACCCTCCAACCCTGCGTAATTGTTTGTTGGGTTCTTTGGGTTCGTTGTGTTTATTGCGTTTAGTGTTTGGTGTTTAGTGTGTCACTCTTGGCATTTAGCCTTTAGCACCTAACAGCCTACAGCCTAAAACCCTGCAGTCTATGGTCTATCCCCTCGAACCCTTCATTTGGATCAACTCTTTTGGAGATGATCCAAATGAATTTACATCCCGTATTTAGCCCGAAGTCCGATCAGTTTTTCCAGATACGGCTCTCGATAATTCAGCCCCTTTTGATTACCGATCTCATAAAAGGAATGATCGATAAACGGCCGAATATCGATGCCATAGGAGTTTAATGTCTCATCGTTTGCCATGTCGATGGTCAGAACAGCGTAATAACTTATCAGGACCCTCATTTTTGAATCTCTTCTCAGAAGGTAACTTCTCCCTGCCAGTGTATTCAGAAAATAACCTGCGTATTGATAACGGCTTTCAGGAGAAGGAAGTTGGATGATCTTGTCCGGGCATCGATCTCCCGAAGTCATGTAGGCATAAAAAATAGCCATAACCGTTTCAATGATATCCGACTCGCTTTTGAGGAGATTCTTGATAATATCCACCCGTTCTTTTCCCAGATTCCGGTATAGGTGAGTGACATTCTGGATAAGGCGGATGAGGTCATCCAACTCACCCGAAAGCATTGGGGTAGACCGTGAAAGCTGTTTCGTGACATCTCCAATCAGTTTTTGACTTCCACCGCTGCCTTTGTAGGAGCCCATATAGTCCTGCTGCTCCATATAATTGAGAAATGTCCGCACTTGAAGCAAGAGATCATTGCAGCTGCTATCGTTCCCAAAAGATAAATAATCAGTTTTCTCCCCGAATATTTCCGACAAGCGCCGTTCATATTCCCCGGTATCCTTGAGCTGCATCAGTTCATTCCTGATTGACTCGATATCGGCGTTCAGGGCGGCTATCTCTTCACCGCAAGCTGCCTTTTCCTCGGACAAAACCCTGTCGATACCAGCCCGATGCCATTTTCTGATTTGCGTGTATCCCATGAACAAAACCATGCCGGCAATCAGTACGGTAACCAGTACTTTGATAGATCGATTCATCCTGCCCGTTCCTTTCTGGTTGGACATTCCCGATAGATAGAACACTTATTTAAACCTGAGCTGAACAATTTTTATCTCAATCTGCACCAATCTTTTGCGGATAAAGGGTCCGCAAAAAGCCTCGACAAATCCACTGGTATGCCTGCATTTTTTGCGAACCCCCCTCCATCAAAATCTCGGCACAT
>JAOZSO010000077.1:0-6591 GCA_029939655.1 Desulfobacterales bacterium | reverse complement strand
AGACAGAACACTTTTACTATAGATAACTAACTGAAATAAATATTTATAAATAATTTAAATATGTCAAAGCATTCTGGATGTCAAGTAGATATCCGAAATCTCAATTCTATTGACTTTATCGTGTAAAAACATATGATGCTCAGTGCATCCCAACCCTGGCTCACGGTTGATCATCCATTAGCAGCCTTGGCAAAGAGGAGATTAACATATGCGTATCGTTACGCGACCTGATTTTGACGGTATCGTCTGTGCAGTTTTGATTCTGGAAGCTGAAAATGTTTCACCGTCCGTAAAATGGGTATCTCCCGGCGACATGCAGAAAGAAAACATCGATATCCGTCATGGAGATATCATTGCCAATCTTCCCTATCACCCAGACTGCTCATTATGGTTTGATCATCATTTCTCAAACATGATCCGGCACAAGATCAAGGGCCTTTTTGAAATTGCACCATCTGCCGCAGGTCTCGTTTTTAAATACTACCAAAACAAGCTCCAAAAGGATTTTACGAAACTGGTGACGGAAGCGGATAAGATCGACTCAGCAAATCTCTCTCTGAACGAAATTCTCACCCCTGAAAAATATCCCTACATCCTGCTGTCCATGACCATACAGGATCACGTTCCCTCGGATGAACCTTACTGGAACAGGGTCCTCGACCTTTTGAGAAATGAGAAAATAGAGACCATACTGTCCGATACCGAGGTCAGGGAAAGATCAAAAATCGTCATCCATGAAAACGTCTCCTACCAAGCGCTGCTCGAAAAACATACCCACCTTGTGGAACGTGTGGCCATTTCCGATTTCCGCGATCTTGGCAGAATGCCTTACGGGAACCGTTTCCTGGCCTACTCCATGTATCCAGAAGCCGTGGTCAGCGTCAAAATAGGATTTGAAGATTCCCGAAAAGAAAAAGTTGTCGTAAAAATCGGTCACAGTATTCTCAATAAAAATTGCAGGGTAAATGTGGGTCAGATGCTCTCTTATTTTGAAGGGGGCGGTCACAGAGGCGCCGGCGCCTGCCGTTTCCCTGCGAGTAAGGCAGATGAATATCTGCCGAAAATCATTGATATTTTGAGGAACAATGAGCCTGAAGGCAGCATTGTTGTCAAAATCCATCGTAGAGACCGGGATCGCAGGGGTAGGCATGACCGACGAAAAGCATCACAGGAAAATATTGCCCAGGAAAAAGCACCCGAAAGAAGAGAAAATGAACGACGGAACAATCCGGAACAGCGCAAAGACTGGAAGAAAACAAACACCTGGCGGAGTATTAAGATAAAAATATAGGGAAACGGTGTTTATTGAGTTTCTCGAGTTTATTGGGTTCATTGAGTTAAGGAAATCAAAACACATCATGGAAGAAATCAGACCCAATATTTTCAGGTGTAAAATACCCCTGCCTGATAACCCGCTCAAATATCTCAATTCATACATAATCAAGTCTGACAATAGAAACCTGATCGTCGATACCGGTTTCAACCGCAAAGAATGCCTTGATGCCATGAATAAAGGGCTCCGGGAACTTGATATTGACATGAACCGTACCGATTTTTTTATTACCCACCTGCATGCAGATCATTTCGGACTGGTGGGCCGACTGGTTACGGATACCAGCCATATCTACTTCAACCGACCGGAAATGGAGCTTATCGAAACCTGGGAAGGGTTTGAACCGATGATTGCCTTTGCCGGGAAAAACGGTTTTCCTCGTGAAGAACTACGTGCTGCCCTCGCGGCACATCCCGGAAACAAGTTCGGTACGGAATGGGCCCCGGCGCTGGAAGCCCTGTCGGACGGCGACACCATACGCGTTGGAACATATGCCTTCAGATGCATTGAAACACCCGGGCACACCCTGGGCCACACCTGCCTCTATGAGCCGTCACAAAAAATACTGATTTCAGGTGATCACATCCTGGTGGATATTACCCCCAACATTCAGTGCTGGTCCGACAGAGAGAACCCTTTGCAGAATTATCTGAAAAGTCTCGACAAAGCATATGCGCTTGATATAGACATAGTCCTTCCCGGTCACCGGAGACTCTTTGCAGACCACCGCAAACGAATAGATGAGCTGAAGGATCACCATTACTGCCGGCTGGACGAGATCTGCTCGATCCTCGAATCAGGCTCTCCAAAACATGCCTACAGGGTCGCTTCGGAAATGAGCTGGGATATCCGATGCAATAGCTGGGATGAATTTCCCATCGCCCAGAAATGGTTTGCCACGGGTGAGGCCATCGCCCATTTGAACTATCTCCAAAACAGTGGAAGGATCTCAAGAACAGATGCCACAGACACCATTCAGTACATCCTCTAACCACGATATGCCTGTATCTATTTCAGACAGCCCTTTATACAAACTGATCAACCCGGACAGCATCGCCTTCTTTGGCGCATCCAACAACTTTGGATCCATGGGAACAAGCCAGCTGGCCTCTTTATTGGGCCTTGGGTTCGAAGGCAACATTTATCCGGTACATCCCAAGGAACCCACCGTACTGGGATTAAAGGCATACCAGAGCGTGGCAGACCTCCCTGAAACACCTGATCTGGCTGTGATAATCCTGCCCACACGAATCGTTCTGGACACCGTGACACAGTGCGGAGAAAAGGGTATCAAAAATGCCATTATCGTCTCGGGCGGTTTCCGGGAAGTCGGTGCAAAAGGACGCGATCTGGAACAGACCTTGATCCAGACCACTCATCGATATGGTATGCGTTTTCTCGGGCCAAACTGTCTGGGAGTGGCCAACCCCCACCATAAACTGAATACCACTTTCCTCCCCTACCAGGGGGATGCCGGATTCCTGGGGATGGTGTCGCAGAGTGGCAGCTTTATCACCCAAATGTTCGATTACCTTTCAAGGGCCGGGATGGGTTTCAGCACTGCCATCAGTGTCGGCAATGAAGCGGACATCGATCTTGTGGAAGGTCTCAAATACCTTGCAGCGTGCCCTCATACGAAGGTCATCAACCTCTATATCGAAACGATTCGAAATCCAAAAAAATTTATTGAAGTTGCCGGCGCCGTTACACTGAAAAAACCAGTCATCGCCTATTATGTCGGGGGATCGGAATCCGGAAAACAGGCCTGCCTGTCGCACACAGGCGCCTTATCGGGACCGGACCGTCTCTATGACGGCGTGTTTCGACAGTCCGGCATCATCCGGGCCTGGTCCATTGAAGAACTATTCGACATGGGTGCCATCCTCGGCAGCGTGCCGGCACCCCACGGAGACCGCGTGGTTATACAGACCCATTCGGGAGGTCCGGGGGCCGTGGCCGCGGATGCCTGCGACAGGGAAGGATTGAAAATACCGCCCATGCCGGATTCCGTTAAAAAAGAGCTTTCCACATTGGTTCCCCACACCGGAAGTATCGGCAATCCCGTGGATATTACTTTTTCTAAAGATCGCCTGGCTTACTTTTCAAGCATTCCCGGCTGTCTACTTGATGCCGACCACTTCGATATCCTGCTCATCTATCTGCTCCTTCCAAAACATATGTTCACACGTATGATGAAAAGCCTGGGGGTACCGGAGAATCAGATAGCAACCGAGACCGAAAAACTGATCGATGAACTAGCCGACAAAATAGAGGAACTCGTCCAGACTTACGGAAAACCCGTGATCGGTTTTTCCTTTCACTCCCAGGAGGCATTTTTTATCAAGCGTTTACGGGCCAGAAATATCCCTGTCATGCAAAGCCCCCACAGAGCTGCCCGAGCCATTGCCGCCCTGTGCCGGTACACTAATCCGAACATTTCAGGTTCGTGAAATACCCGGGCTAAATGGCGGAAAGGCAGATATGTATCTACGAAACATCCTGTCCATCCAGCGTCATTATGACCATGTATATGTATCTCCCCATTTCGATGATGTTGCCGCATCCTGCAGTGGACGGATTTTCAAACAGCTCGATCAAGGCGAATCCGTCCTTATCGTAACGGTTTTCAGCGCACCAGCAACCCACGGATCCATAACTTTTTCCAATGCCCTGAAATCAATTCTGAACTACAAACGCCGCCGCCAAGAAGATTGCACGGCCATGCAGCGAATGGGTGTGGATTACCTGTGGCTGGAACATCCGGAATTTCTGTTTAGAAA
The DNA here is from genome assembly GCA_029939655.1 of Desulfobacterales bacterium. Classification (GTDB taxonomy): domain Bacteria; phylum Desulfobacterota; class Desulfobacteria; order Desulfobacterales; family B30-G6; genus B30-G6. The sequence goes on along the minus strand of JAOZSO010000077.1, from coordinate 2,478 downwards.
TCAAAAGCCATGGGCGCGCTACTGGCCGCATTACCGCGCTACGCCAAGCAATAAAATCCTGTGCGATAAATTGATACGGGAACTTCATGAAATCTGCAGACAAACGGATTGCGCCAATTTGATACTGCCACTGGGCATCGGTCAGCATATGGACCACCAGATCTTATTTCAGGCAGGGATCACGCTTCTTCACGGCAAAAACTGCACTTGTCGGATTCTCTTCTATGAAGAAACGCCTTACGCGCTGTTTCCCTTCCTTCTGACCTACCGCTTGAAAAAAACAGGCATCAAATGCACATTTCTGTTCGGGCAACATGGACAAACAGGCAGCACCAGTCAACTTTCTTCCAAAGATATCTTTCGCCTGTGGTCCAATATCCCTTCCCTGGGAATACACCGGGCAATAATCAAGCCCTGGGCTTTTCTATTGGTCACATGGTTCAACTTCTATACTCGCTACCTGATGAAACCATCATCAGGTTTTTTCGACCACCATCCTCCATTTCCAAAGGTCTGTGACATCACCCAATTTATCGACAGAAAGCTCTTCGTGATATCGGCCTATACCTCCCAGCTGGCCGGCCCCATGGTGGACGAACAACGCATCAAGACCGGTCTATCCGCATATGCGAGCACTCTCGGCATGCCCAAGGGCAGCTTTGGGGAGCGGTACTGGACCACTCCAGGCCCGAACATTTCATGAAATATCCGGATTGTCGATAGAGGGTTTCTGTTTGAATTGGGTAGAGTGGTGTGCTACGAAAACAATTCGAGATAGACTATAAAAGGAAAAAGATTTTTTATCACGAAAACACGAAAGGACGAAAACACGAAAAAAACCATGAAATTTTTCGTGTTTTTCAGATTTCGTGTTTTCGTGATTGTTTTTATTTTTTTTGCCAAAAAACACACAAATTTTATAATTTAAGGAGCGTTTCATGAACAAATCAACCGTCGCAATCGTTCGCTATGAAAAACCCTTCGAATCCGTCAAAAAAGCCGTGGAGCTTTCCAATGGCTTGAGCCGGCTACCATCCCAGGCCAGGGTTTTTATTAAACCCAACATCGTTTTCTGGACCCGATCCGTAGCCTTCCCAAAATGGGGAGTTATCACCACATCGCGGGTCATTGAAGATATGGTGATGCTTCTGAAAGAACATGGTGTCCAGCATATTACCATCGGTGAGGGTGTGGTCATGCGGAACCGGAAAGATACTAAAACACCGGCACATGCTTTCGAAACCCTGGGCTACAACGCCCTCAAAAAGCGTTACAATGTCTCCACCGTCAATGTCTTTGAGCGTCCCTTCCGGGAAGTCGACCTGGGGGAGGGCATTACCCTGAATTTTAATGAAGATATTCTGGACAGCGACTTTATTGTGGACCTACCGGCCATGAAGACCCACAACCAGACAGTTGTGAGCCTGGGTATCAAGAACCTGAAAGGCGTCATCGATATGAAGTCCCGGAAAATCAGCCACAATGCGGACCCGGTAAAAGATCTTCATTTTCACGTGGCACGCCTGGCGGATAAACTGCCGCCGATATTCACATTGATCGATGGCATTTATACCCTTGAGCGCGGCCCGGGCTTTGACGGTCGCATGCAGCGCTCCAATCTACTGGTGGCATCCGCGGATATCCTCTCAGGAGACATGGTCGGCGCCAAACTGCTGGGATACGATGTTACTGACGTCCCCCATCTGGTTCATGCGGCCAAGAACCACGACCGGCCCGTGGATCTCTCGGACATCGAGGTTGTGGGAGAAGATATGGACACAGCCGTCTCATTTCACGAACACGACTTTAAATACACCATCAATGAGACATGTTGCCTCCCTGTACCGCTTGCCAAACAGGGGCTCGAGGGCATCCATTATCGAAAATTCGATTCGACACTTTGTACCTATTGTTCACAGGTAACCGGTGTTGTACTGACAGCCATCCGCTATGCCTGGAAAGGAGAGCCGTGGGAAGATATCGAGGTGCTCAACGGCAAAATCATGAAGCCGACCAAAGGTATGAAAAAAACGATTCTCCTGGGCAAATGCATGTACCAGCTGAATAAAAACAATCCCGACATCCAGGAAATGATTGCTATAAAGGGGTGTCCGCCAAAGCCGGACGACATTGTCAAGGCACTTCACCAGGCCGGCATTGAGGCCGACCCGGGTCTGTTTGAAAATATCGATCAACTGCCCGGCTTCTTTATGAGCCGTTATGAAAACAAGCCTGAATTCGACGAAGCCTTTTTCAGAATCAAATAGATATCCGGGTCCAAAAGGTCCGGCACTGGGTTGACCCAAGAAGGGGATTTATTACCAAATGTCTGAGCCAGAGAATTCAGAAGTCAGATTATCGTAAAGCGCTAAAATGTTTTAATGCTGGAAAACGAATGAACATCTAATCCCGCCATGGCGGGATTGGACGTTCATCTTTATAAAATCATCATTGTAAAGATTCTGTATTCTGACTCCT
>JAOZSO010000507.1:0-2821 GCA_029939655.1 Desulfobacterales bacterium | reverse complement strand
TCTGGCAAATTAAAATTGTAGGTCTCTTTCGTTTTTACAACATGATTCATGTGCAGCTCTGAGAGCATGTGCAATTACATAACGGTTCATTTGTAACTTAGCTCAAATTGTACAGATCAAACATCATGTATTATCGGACCCCATGCGATTCATGTGCAAGCAAAGGGCAGGCTTGATCCCTTTACGTTTCCTTTTCGGGAAAGCCGGAGAACCCCAGATCTCTTGTTGTCAAGCCATCGCGTTAAAAGACCCCGGCATCACCCTTGACGTTTTGGCTCCAAAGGACTCCGCTTTTTGAATCACTATTTCTTATGCCTGCGCCTTTCTTGCTATTCTCTCATTTTTACAGTACAGGTGGATTGGGGTTTGGGTTTCCTTTTCAGGTTTTGGAGAACGGTTTGAACCTTAGCAAAAGATGCCGACTGACAATACGATCCGGGCAAGCAAAGATGTTCCTTGTCCTCTTCGGTTTCTTGTTTTCGTTTGTTACACCGCAGAACAGTTGTTTGGCGCAACCAACCGAACGGGCGGTGTATGTTGTCAACATCTCCGGAACGGTTGACCCGGGTATGGCGGCATTTATGGAACGGGTACTTGAAGTGTCCGTCGATGATCCGGACGCCCTGTTTGTTTTTGAAATGGACACCTTTGGCGGACGCGTGGATTCGGCACTCCATATTGTGGATACCCTCCTTTCTGTTCCTGAAGACCGTACCATCGCCTTTGTTAAAAACAAGGCCATTTCTGCAGGCGCATTGATCGCCCTGGCCTGCGGCAGGCTTGCCATGAAAAAGAATACCACCATCGGCGACTGTGCACCCATCACCTATTCAAACGAAGGCCCCAAGATGCTGGGGGAAAAGTTCCAGTCCCCCCTGCGGGCCAAATTCCGTGCTCTTGCGAAACGCAATGGTTACCCTGAGACCCTGGCCGAGTCCATGGTCACAGCGGAGATGACGGTTTATGCTGTGGAAATGGATGGGATAACCCATTATATGGATTCCCAGGCATTCGAAGATCTGAGCCAGACGGAAAAGGAGCGGGTTTCATCCAAAAAGACCATTGTAGCCAAGGGCGAACTTCTGACCATGAATGACACCGAGGCCGTTGATCTGGGTTTTTCACGCATGAGTGTTGATACCATCGATGACATGTTGCAACAGATGGAAATAGAAAATTACACACTCATACGGATTGAAGAGAACTGGTCGGAAACCTTTGTACGATTCATCGGTGGTATTGCACCGCTATTGTTGATGATCGGTCTTGCAGCCCTTTATATAGAAATAAAGGCGCCCGGCTTCGGGTTGCCCGGGATTCTGGGTATCATCTGTCTGTTTCTTGTTTTCATCAATCAGTATTTGGTCGGTTTGGCTGATTATACGGAACTGTTGCTATTGGTTATAGGATTTGTCCTTTTGGGATTTGAGCTTTTCGTGATACCCGGCTTCGGTATCACCGGGATTGCAGGTCTTCTTTTTATCACCGCCGGCGCCATTCTAGCACTTCAGGATTTTGTCATACCGGACCCTTCCTTTCCCTGGCAGGCAGAACTTTTGTCAAAAAACATCCTGCATGTCCTCGGTGCGCTTTTCATGGCTGTGATCCTTGCACTTTTTGCCCTGCGCTATCTCCTGCCAAAGCTTTCTGCGGTTGTCGAAGGACCCTATCTGGAGACGACTCTCAAAGATTCTCATGCGGATTCACTGGAAGCCACGGGCGCTAAAACAGGTGATATCGGGGTTGCCATGTCATTGCTGCGACCCTCCGGCAAGGTACAGATCCAAGATGAAATTTTTGATGTGGTCACCGAGGGAGAATTCATAGAAAAGGGCATCGCCGTGATAATTAAAGAAATTGTGGGAAACCGGATTGTCGTTGCAAGGAAACCTGAAGATGAATGATCATTTGCTTTATTCAATAATTTTGCAGCTTGTGGGTGTTGGTGTTATCATTGCAGAAATAATTCTACCATCAGGCGGTATCCTTGCAATTGCAGCACTGGGTGTTTTTGGATATTCACTTTTTATTGTTTTTAAAGAAATATCCGTGACCATGGGTTTTTTCTTTGTGGCTGCGGATATTATCCTGATCCCTGTCCTCGTCATTGTGGGGTTGAAACTGCTGGCCAGATCGCCTGTGACACTTCGCAAAACACTATCCCGGAAAGAGGGTGTTTCCTCCCAGTCTTCCGAGTTGGAAAGTTACGTCGGTACCCATGGGAATGCTGTCACGGATCTCCGGCCTGCGGGTATTGTACTTATCAACGGCAAAAGAGTCGATGCGGTCACCCGTGGTGAATATCTCGAAAAAGAGACGGGCATTATTGTTACTTCAGTGACCGGAAATCAGATTATCGTACGACAAAAAGACATACTCTAAAGAGAGGAGTTATCATGATTACCGTTACCAACATTATTCTTGTCATTATTGCATTAGCGATTCTTGTACTGTTCTATTTTGTGGGCTCTGCCATTTCGTTGTGGATACAGGCCCTTGTTTCAGGCGCGCGTGTGAGTCTCATCAGCATCGTGTTTATGCGTTTCAGAAAGGTTCCGCCCAAACTGATCGTTAACGTAAAAATCATGGCTGTCAAGGCCGGGTTGGACATCTCCACCAATGATCTTGAATCTCATTTTCTGGCTGGGGGTGATGTCATGCGCGTGGCCCAGGCACTTATTGCGGCGGATAAGGCCAGTATCGAACTAAATTTCAACCGGGCCGTTGCCATCGATCTGGCTGGAAGAAATGTGCTGGAAGCCGTTCAGATGAGCGTGAATCCAAAGGTGATCGAAACACCCCTGGTGGCTGCCATGGCCAA
>JAOZSO010000506.1:0-2827 GCA_029939655.1 Desulfobacterales bacterium | reverse complement strand
CTTTTGCATTCATCCACGGGCAAGCCCGTGGTATTCTGCGAAGGCGGATAAATCTGAACTCCAGCTTTTCAGTAATCGGCTGAATCTGAGATGCAAAAATATGAAGTTTTTTTCCGCGAGCCTAAACACCAACGCCCACTTGAAAGATGTATCCCGCCAGTATTGAACCGGTTAGGCCTAAGATTATGTACATAACAAATATGGGTTTTCTTACCAAGGCATACACGGCAAGTGCCGCCGGTATCGAGGACACCGCGCCGGAAGTAATAAATGCCATTGCCGCCCCAGAGGTCATTCCCATATCCATAAGACCTGAAATTAACGGGATGGCGGCATAGCCGTTCAAATAAGCCGGTATACCGACGACAGAAGCAAGCGGAATCGCATAGGAGCTTCCATTACCAACGGCGTTGACAATCCATTCTGCCGGTATATAAGCGATCATAAGGCTTTCCAGGAAGAAAGCGAAAAGCATCCATTTTCCCAAAAAAATGCCATTTTCACGGATTTCCTCCATAAATCGTGAACGACCTTCCTTTTTTAACCAGAACCGCCAGAACACTTTTACCTTTGAATTTTTGCCAAAAGAAGATTGGCAGCAGCTGCTTTGTTGTGTCCTTTTTAAGGGATTGTGCAAAAGTCCAATCTTCTGCAGCCCGGATATGGCAAAACCGGATCCCAGTCCCATACCGATGGCAGCAAATGTTTTGGCAATTGCAAAATTCAAACTGATACCGGATGCGGTGATAACGAACATTTCCGGATCCATTATTGGCGAAGATATACAAAAAGCCATTACAGGAGCCAGCGGCACACCGCTCGCCAGCATAGCCGCAATCAGCGGTATGACACCACATGAGCAAAAAGGTGAAAGTGCGCCCGCCAAAGAAGCCGCTATGATGGTTATCCAGGTTTTTCCTGAAAACACCCGTGCAATATGCGCATCAATCCCGGTGGCCTTGGCATATCCTGCAAACGCGATGGCAAGTATGAAAAAAGGTGCTATTCCCAGCATGGATTGCATGGAAAATCGAAGGCTTCGGTATGCTTGGGTTTGATCCAGTACAGTCAGAACCGAGAATGTGAGAACTAACGCAATGAAAACCCGATCTGTGATTAGGGCGTAGAAACGGTTGATCGGTTTTGGTGCCTGAACAGTATTAAAAATAATTTCCATGACACGACTCCTTGTATATTTTATATTTCCGGTAATATGGAAAGTTAATCACAAAAAAATTTGCCCTTGAATATCTGTTTTTATCCTGAACTGAGCGATTTTTCCCGAAGAGGTGTGCCGAGATCTTGATGGAGAAGGGTTCGCAAAAAACACAGGCATACCCGTGGATCTGTCGAGGCTTTTTGCGAACCCTCGATCCGCAAGAGATCGGTGCAGATTAAGATAAAAATCGCTCAGTTCAGGTTTACATACGTCGGGTCCGCAACACAGCACTCTTGTGTTAAAAAGGAAACAATGCCATCAATTGAGTCGTAATTGACAAAACAACGCAAAACCGTTCCTTCCCGTTCTTGACGCACCAGCCCCACATTTCTCAGGTGGCTGAGATGATGTGAAAGCGTCGAATGGGGTATATCCAATACATTTCGGATTTCACCAACCGGCTTTCCCGCATCGCCGGCCCGCACAAGTTCACGCACAATTTTCAACCGTGTAATATTTCCGAGTTGACTGAGCAATGATGCTGCTATTTCATAATCAAATTTCATAGCACTACCATAATACAACGCCAAGAAGTTGTCAACCATATTTCCAGATAAATGGAAATTATATCTTTTTAAACAACTCTTTTATATATATTTTCAATCGCTTAACCCGGTCCGACCCCAGAGAGAAAGAATAACAACCTACGACAGTCCGTCGCCGCTCCCATGGCATCTTTCGCCGAGGGTGAATGATTCACACCCGTCTTCTACTTCTTGTAGGCTGGTCTGAGGTTCCTAAACATAGGGTAGTGCTTGATGTTGAGAGTCTTCAGTTCTGCATTCTCGACTTCAGCGGTGGCAGCCAAGATGGCGTCTGCAAGCCCAACGCCGTGTGAATTGACATAATTACGCTTGTAGAGGCCTCCCGCCTTCGCAATTTCGACACTCACCGGGATAACACGGAATAGAGAAACAAAGTTCTCCAGAAAAACTTGTTCCGCATTTCCTTTCACACCGGCGTACAGCTCTGCAACAACGATGGATGAGAGGATGATCCGATCAGAATGGGTGTTGACGAAGGCTACCGCTTTCCCGTAACCGCGAAAAAAATCAACAAGAACATCGGTGTCGAGAAGGATTGACCCCGCCATGATCAGCTCCTATCCCATTCGGCTCGCACAACCTTGAAGTCAGGAAGATCTGCACGGTCCTTCCAGATTCCGGCCGCCTCGCGCAATACCGCCTCACGCCAGCTGCGACCTTCTTGATCGATGAGGCGATCAACGGCCTCCCGGATAAGCTCGCTTTGTTTCTTCCCGACGGTTTTTGCAATGGCAGCCAATTCGTCACGTTGGCGCTCTGTCAGGTATATTTGCGTTCGTACCATGCCACACCTCCAATCCAATACTGTATACATCAGCATTATACATCACCCATACTCCTTGTCAATCACAATCCTTTAGAATCAAGAACATTTACACGGCAGGAATTAGGGACAGGCTCTTTATTTTCCTTGAACTCTTTAGCCGCACATTGTTAAACTAACATTTTCGCCTAAAGGCGAGGGATTTTCTCCCATTCCCCAAATGGGACATTAAAATCTGAAAGGAGCCCCTATGCCGATACCGGGAAATTTACTAACGACCGCCATGGCGGTCATGCCTCA
>JAOZSO010000505.1:0-2834 GCA_029939655.1 Desulfobacterales bacterium | reverse complement strand
TCCATTTGAAAAAAATATGGAAACCCCTTGAGCCGATAGCTTATTCGAAACATGTTTATGACAACCCCAAAAACCGTTCCTACTGGTCCCATGGAAGTGAAGCATGAACGTATTCTGATTATCTCCACAATTCACCACAAACAATATCTATTGATTTTTTATATTAACACTCGTAAATTATTATAAATAATATATTTATATCTTTCATTTTTTACTTGACTTTCTACCGATAATGTACTTTTATGCACCAAAAGTGGATCAAAGTGGATATTATTGGTGAATTATGTATCGCGGCAGTTCTTTTCATACCATCGATGTCAAGGGGCGTATCATTATCCCTAAGCGCTTTCGGGATGTCATCTCCCACCGGGACGGACACCGCTTAATGGTGTCCCGGATGGACAGGAGTCTGGTGGTCTATGCCTTGAGGGAATGGGAAAAAATCGAATCAAAAATTCTTTCCCTGGCCGAAAAAAACGATAACATGCGCCGGTTCAGAAGGGTCTTTATCGGGGGTGCGTTCGAGTGTGTCTGGGACAAACAGGATCGTATTCTTGTTCCGCCAACACTGAGAGGATATGCCGGCCTTGACAAAGAAATCGTTCTGGTGGGCGTCCTGGATCATTTTGAGATATGGTCTCGGGAAAACTGGGACAAGGAGAATGCGACCATGGAAAAAGACATGAAAAAAGAGGAGGTTCGAAACGAAATTGCCAAATTAGGAATTTGATCTCATGCCCTATCGACATATTCCAGTGATGTTATCAGAAGTTGTTGATTATCTGAATTGCCAACCGGGCAAAACATATTTAGACGGCACAATCGGTGGCACCGGTCATACATCGGCAATCCTGAATAGAATTCATCCTGGTGGCTGTCTCATCGGCATCGATCAAGACCTGGATGCAATCGAAAATGCCAAAACCGTGTTGCAACATACCAAAGCCGCAACGCACCTCTTTCATGGAAACTATTCCCAATTCCCCGAATTTCTAGCGCAGTTGAATATCCCGGCAGTCGACGGCATGCTGCTCGACCTGGGCGTCTCCCTTCACCAACTGGAATCAAGCGGGAGGGGATTCAGCTTTAGACGTGAAGAACCCCTCGACATGCGCATGGATACACGATCAGGTACTCGTGCAGAAGTGTTGGTGAACTCGTTGGACGAAAAAAAACTCGCCCATCTCTTTAAAACATATGGAGAAGAACGCTGGGCCAAACATATTGCCGGACGGATAGGAATCGCCCGACAGAAAGCAGCTATCCGTTCCAGCCTTCAACTGGCGAATATTGTTTCCGAAGCTATCCCAAGAGCCAAATGGAAACCCGGGCGTCATCCAGCCACACGCGTTTTCATGGCGCTGAGAATAGCTGTAAACCATGAGCTGGACCGACTGACACAGTTCATGGAGACTTTTGCTGATTATCTCAAACCCGGCGGGCGTGTCTGCATCCTGACGTTTCATTCTCTTGAGGACAGAATCGTCAAGCACGGCTTCAAAGCCCTGGCAAAGGCCTGTACGTGTCCGCCTGATTTTCCAAGGTGCGTCTGCCAAAAAGAATGCCAGGTCCGCATTCTGGTAAAAAAGGGATTGCGACCGACCCCGGAAGAAATCTCGACCAATCCCATGGCAAGAAGTACTACATTACGGGTCGCGGAAAAATTATCATGACAAACACACGAACACGCAGATTCAAGACAACGGGTATGTGGATGGTCATGATGTTTATTTTTATCGTAGAACTTCTTTTCTATACCTGGTGCCGGGTTCAAAACGTACAGCATGGATATGAAATTTCCAAAGAAGCCCGCAACCAGAAACAATTGATAGCGTATCAAAACAGCCTTAAAATAGAGCTTGCGCGCTTGAAATCTCCAGACCGCATCGCTCAAATCGCAAAACAACAGCTGGGCCTGATCATGCCCACGACTGAAAAAACGATCCTGATACCATGAAAAAGCCCCCGAAAAACTACATCAAGCTGCGCATTGCCTTCATGGGCGTCTGTTTTTTTCTATTGATCTCGGTCATCTGTGCAAAGGCTGTCTATCTGCAGGTTTTCTGCGGGTCATGGTTATCAGAAAAGGCGGCAAAACAATACGAGAAATCGTTTGTTCAGAAAGGAAAGCGGGGAACCATCTACGACCGGGGCGGAAACGAGTTGGCCGTCAGCATTGAAGGGACATCCATCGCCGCCTACCTGAACCAGATCGAGGACAAGCCATCGGCATCCAAGGCGCTTGCCGGTATACTCCGAAAAGACAGGCGAAAATTACTGGAGAAATTTCAGGCCAGGCAGGGATTTGTCTGGGTAAAACGTCAGGCCACCCCCAAAGAAGTCAGCGCCATCAAGACCCTCGGTCTTAAAGGCATCGGTTTCATTCCTGAATACGACCGCTTTTATCCCAATAAATCGGTTGCAGCACAGGTGATTGGATTTACGGGTATCGATGGTAACGGCCTCGAAGGTGCCGAATACTATTATGACCAGGTTTTGAGTGGAACGGAAGAAAAATTCACCGTGCTGAAAGATGCACTGGGACGAGGATTCGCAAAAGATCAGGATGTGGAAGATCCTGTATACAATTCGATTCACGGCGGTAAAAATATCATCCTGACCATAGACCGTAATATTCAATACATAACCCAGACCGCTCTGAAAGCATCGGTAAAGGAATTTTCTGCTAAATCCGGCATGGCCGTCGTCATGGATCCCAGAACAGGAGAGGTTTTAGCCTTATCTCACTATCCATCCTTCAATCCAAATGTATTTAAACAATACCCACGCCATCTGTGGCGCAACCGTGCCCTGACCGATCCCTTCGAACCCGT
>JAOZSO010000504.1:0-2839 GCA_029939655.1 Desulfobacterales bacterium | reverse complement strand
GGTTGCCGGTAGGACCTCCCATCACGTAATGTGCCGCGGCCGTTCCTTTTCGTAGCAAAATCAGAATATTACGAACATCCCTCTGCAGGATAGAGTAAATAAGACTTTGTCCCAGGCCCAGCAACTCCGCTTTTTCGGCGATATCTCCCACATCGATACCCGAAGTATCCTGGAACCAGATGATCGGAAGCCGGTCTCTCCCACAGAGGGTGACAAACTCGTTCATTTTGATAAGGCCCTGACGATAGAGTTTCCCGCCAATACCGGGGTAATCGGCATATTCCGGATATTCCATGCCCAAAAAACCCTGCCGGTTACCGATGCATCCCACGGGAAGTCCGTCAATTTTGACGATCCCCGTATAGATCTCGGGGCCGTAGTCCGGCCTGAACTCCATGTGTTCGCTATTGTCCACCAGACGAGCCAGGACTTCGTCGAAACTATACATCTGTTTCTGATTGAACGGAACCAGGCGATAAAGATCTTCGGCTGGAAACCGGGGATCCTTGGGTTCTGCCACCCGGAAAAATTTAGGGTTATAAGCCGGCATGTCCTTCATGTAATCCTTCAACCCATCCAGGACACCGGTCTCTTCTTCATAAACATATCGGAAAAAGCCTGTTTCATCATAGTGAATTTTTACGGAACCAGGGGGTGTCGCCTTGTACTGCTTGGCAGAATTGATCAATTGCTCAGCACCTTCCAAATCAAAGGAACCCTTGGGTGACATACCGCTTAAAATACCGCCACCACCCACGGCAATATTACAATTCTTATGTGCAAAAAGAATAGTCGGGCTGATGCCCTGATACCCGCCACCAGCAGGATTTGTGCCGTAAATCGCGGCAAGAATCGGGATTCCCATCTGCTCGAGTTCGGCATGTCGGAAAAAGGTTGTACCGCCACCCCGGCGATCTGCGTAGAATTTTTCCTGCTCGGTCAGTTTAACACCGCTGCAGTTGACGAGCCACACCAGGGGGATGTTCAAGCGCTTCGACAGGTTCGTGACCCGCAGGATGTTTTCGTACTGCCCCGGAACCCAGGCACCGGCCAAAAGCTTGTTGTCAAAACCAATGATTACGGCCCACTTGCCGGAGATTTTTCCCAGACCGTCAAAAACATTTGTCGTTCCTTCAACATTGTCATCTGGATTGTACAGTGTATGCAGAGGACACCATGTACCGGGGTCAACGAGATATTTGAGTCTCTGCCAGACGGTCATTTGTCCCCTGGCATTGATTTTCTCCTCCGGGAAACCCACATTTTTAACTTTTTCAACTTCCGCTTCGATCCCCTTTTCCACGTCCTTGATCTTTTCAACATTCTCTTCGGTACTCAGAACCTGCCCTTGACTGATCGCCTTTCCAAACTCTGGCATTTTTTCAAAATAAGGTCTCATGATTCAGCTCCCATAATTAATTTTATCAGATATAATAAGTTAGTAATTCTACATTCGCGTTTGAGTTAGTACCGGATTAAGTTTTAGGTGTTAGGTTTTAAGTTTTAGGATGTCTAAGAGCCCTTAGCCCGTGGCCTACCTAAAACTTAAAACCTAAAACTTAAAACCATTGCTATTCTTCAATCGGCCACCTCCCCTTTTCTTTCAGAACATCGCGCAAAACCTTCAAGGCACTGTTGGCAGCAGGAACACCACCGTATACCAGGGTTTGAAATATAGTCTCAGCGATATCGCCCGGCGAGCATCCCACATTCAATGCCGCTTCCATATGGAGCTTCAATTCCTCGGGGCGGGACAGTACCGTCAGGGCGGCAACCGTCACCAACTGCCTGGTCTGGTGCGGGATCTTCTCCCTGGCATACATGCTGCCGGTGATAAACAGAGAGAGGTCCTTTGCCAGCTCTTTATCAAAATCCCGCCATAACTCAAAAGGTCTTTCACCCTCTACACCCTCGAAGTACAGTTCAGCGGTTTGCTTTGTTTTTTCTATAAGGTCCTTTTCTTTACTCACGATGATACACCTTGCATTTAGCCTACCCTTAGAATCTCAGACAGTTGCCCGAATAACGTAGCGCAGGTCTTTAGACCTGCAAAAAGTATACGAGCAGAGCTAAAGCTCTGCGCTACATCATTAAGTTAACAGTATTGAGTCTTAATATATTAAATCTCTTTAATAACAAACACTTATCGCTCTTAAAGCGGCGCGGCCGCGTCAAATAGAATCGCTTCGCGATTCCATTACTCCGGCGGTTGTCATTCCCGCGAAGGCGGGAATCCAGAAAAAGACTGGATGCCGGATCAGGTCCGGCATGACGGAGTTGGCTATTTAGTCGCCAGGTTAATATTAGCGGTTCGCCTTTCGATACCCAAGTTGATCCAGGGCGACAATCCACTTACAGATGTTTGCCGAGCCTTCCACGATAAAATAAGTGGGGGCATCCTTGTAAAAACGGGCAACCGGATATTCGGTGGAATAGCCATAGGCTCCCAGGATCTTCATGGCATAGTTGGCGCACTTGGTGACCACTTCACCGGCAAAATACTTGGCCTTGGCAACATCCAGGCCATTGTTCAACTGGCCCTGGTCTTTCCGCCAGGCTGCCTTGTACGTCAATAGCCGTGCAGCATCAACCTCGATCGCCATCTGCGCGATCATGTCCTGGTTCATCTGGAACTGTCCAATGGGTTTTCCAAACTGTTTTCTTTCGTTGCAGTATTTTGTAGCAATATCCAGGAAAGCCTGGGATACGCCCACGGCGCCCGCTGCCGCCGACATCCGGGTCTGGTTCAAGGAACCGAAAACAATCTTTGTACCATCCCCTGGGTTTCCCAGGATGTTCTCCTTGGGGATCCGTGTGTTGTCCAGAAAGACTTCGCCGG
>JAOZSO010000076.1:0-10777 GCA_029939655.1 Desulfobacterales bacterium | reverse complement strand
CTCCTCTTCAAGAGATGGAGCATATCGGGTTCATCGTCGACGACTAATATTTTGCTTGGCATGCGTTATTCTCCTGGAAAGTTTCAGACGGCAGGAAGTGTCACCGTAAATGTCGTTCCGACACCTATTTTGCTATCAACAAAAATATGGCCTCCGTGGTTTTTTATGATCCCGTAGCTGACAGACAACCCCAGTCCTGTACCCTCTCCCGTGGGTTTGGTGGTAAAGAAAGGATCAAAAATGTTTTTAAGATGTTTTTTTTCTATGCCGTGGCCGTCATCCCTCACCTTGACCATAAGGTCACCCGTGGGTTCGCTCAAATCTGTTGAAATCCATATGTGGCCGTTTTTTTCGACAGCGTGTATAGCGTTCACCACAAGGTTGATAAGCACCTGTTTGATTTTCTTCTCATCCACCAGGAGCGGCTGTACACCCGGGTTGTATTCTTTCTCTATTGTGATGTGTTCGATATTTGAGTGGTGCTGAACAAATGTGAGCACATCTTCGATGATCAGATGAATATCCAGCATCTCTTTTTTGGTTTCCGACTTCCTGGAAAAGCTCAGTAAATCTTCGACAATGATCTTACAACTCCTGACGTGTTTCTCGATGGTTTTCAGATCGACATAACGCTCAGATGATTCTTTTTCGCCTCTCAACAGAAGTTGGGTATAGCCCAGAATGACGCCCAAGGGGTTGTTGATTTCATGCGCAACACCAGATGACAGCTCGCCGATAGATGCCAGCTTGTCAGCTTGGGTAAGCTGTTCTTCCATGAGCTTTCGCTGTTCGATATCCTTTATCAAAAAGTGAATGGTCTCGGACTCGTCATCGGATGTTTCAGCCATGCTCCCACTCAAAAGTATCCGTTTGACAGCGCCATCTGATGCGATAATCCCCAATTCAACAACGGAAATTGATCGTTCATTTTGGATGGATGCCATCACATCACGCCAGTTTTCAGGTTCGGCTATGAAGTCGCTGATATTTCTATTCTCAATTCCATCCGTTTCCCTGTCCAGCCCCAGTAGGTTGTATCCGGACGGATTTAGATTGACAATTTTTCCGTTTTTTCCCGTCACCAGGATAATATCCTTGGATACCTCAAAAATCTTACGGTACTTGTACTCGGAGACTGAAAGAGCGTTGGTGCGTTTTTCAACCAGTTTTTCCAGGTTCTGGTTGAGAAACACCAGCTCCTTATGGGCCGATTGAAGGGCCTGCCTGTCCTTGCGGATAAGCTGGTATATCTTCCAGATTCGTTCGAAAAAAAGAGTGACGGCACCGACGACAATGAACATGAATGTATTGATGGCGCCACTGAAAGGGCGGACGATATTCCAGAAAGGTTTCTGGTCGGCAATCAGGAGCAAATCTTTCAATATGTGCCCGGCTGATCGGGATACAGCAAAACAGGAAAGTGCCAGGCATATCCACCAGAGATAGGTCCAGATAAGATTGTCGTTATCCTGTTTGCGCAGTTTAAACACAATCCGCAAAGAGAGAAAGGACAAAACAATCATCAGGAACGAACCGATAAGATCGACAATCAATATGGGGATTGAAGATATGATCATGATTCGGTTTTGACTCCTGCTGCGGTCCGAGTGTTCTTTAAAATGGTCTTCAAGCCGAAATAGAGAAAAAACATGGCGGGAACACAGAGTAAATGATCTAGCTTCATCAGATAATACAGGATCGTAATACTGTCCTGCCCCTGGGAATTGTCGATCTTGATATGCCATAAATCGATCTTGGTGATCCCGAGAATGTCGAGGTACTCATCCAGGAAATGAACTGCTGCTGCATCTATATTCCAGACAATGAACAACACCGCAGCAATTTGAATGTACCTCCAGCCTCTCTCCTTTGTGAGATTTCGCTGGCGTAACCAGAATTCCAGACTCCACATGGAAATGATAAAAAAGATGTGGGCCATCTGGTGTACATAAAGGCCTTCCGGCTGCCCATGGGTCTGGGTGGCCAGAGCAGGGTCGGCAAAAACAAATAACCCTGCAATGCTGAAAGCAAAAAATGACAGTGCGGATCGCATGGGTATCATAGCAAAGCCTTCTGCAGCAGTTTTAGAAAAAACAACAATAGAAAAATACCGAAAATTTGGCGAACCGTCCTTCCTTTCAGCTTTTCGGACATGATCCGCGAGCCGATCTGTCCGCCTGCAAATGAAAAAAATGCAGCCGGCAGAATAAACTTCCAGTCGGTACTCGCCAGGGAGATGTGGGCGATAAAACCTGAAAAAGAGGAGAAAACTACAATGAAAATTGAGGTTGCAGCAGCCGATTTTGTCGGCATCTTCAACACATAGATGAGAAGCGGCACAATAAATACGCCACCGCCGATGCCCAGAAGGCCGGCCATCAAGCCGACCGTGATACCGATGACAGTGCCTCCAATCACCCTGCTCTTAACATTGGTTTCCAGCGCTCTCTCCACGACCTTTCCGGGAAAAAGCATTCGCATGGAAGCCAGAAGTATGACCAGGGCCAGGATTCCCGAAAAAACCCTTATATCGATGAGACCCGTCAGCATAGCCCCAAACGGAGCGGCCAGTGTAGACGATATCAAAAGGGGAATGGCCGTTTTTATATCGATCATCTTCTTGCGATAGTAGGTTATGGCTGCGGAAAAAGCGGCAATCCCGTTTAAGAAAAGGGAGGCGGATACAGCGGTGGTTAATGGAAATCCGAGCAATACAAACAGGGGTGAAAAAATGAGACCGCCCCCCAATCCGACCATGGTGAGGATCAAGGAGGAAAGGAAAATGATAACAAACAAAAGGGATGTCGACATAGATTCTATGGTAGCGCCTGAAAAGGGTTAACTTGCAACTCAGTATTCAGTTTCATCAAAATCGATTTGGATTATCGAACCCAACAGGTTTCATATTTTAAGAATTCAAATGAATCAAATCCTTTGAAATTATTTCTAAATCCCATATTCTTATAATTTGAAACGCTCATCTTAGGTTAGAGATGACCTCGCCTTAACCCGTTTGTAATACTTAGCCACCACAAACCATATCAGATATACCATCAGAAGGGATACAACAAACCAGAAAAGGGCCCCGACCATGACCGGTTCTGCGCTAAATTTCGAAAACCTGAAAACATATCCACGGCCGAATTTTTCGATCAATTTGTCTGTCCGGAATGCCTCATTCACATAGGCAGCCATGCACAGAATGGGCAGGTAGGTGGTGAGAATACCTTTGAGCAATCCTTCGAAAAAGAAGTCGTAGTACACTTTGTTGAGCTTGGCCTTGTCTATATTTTTTGCAAGGGCTTTGCCTTTTTCCCGGTCTTCACAAGTCAGTGCTTCATTGCGAAGTTTGAACCAGTGGTTAAACTCTTTTTGCAGTGCCTGGTATCGTTTTGTGGTGTAAAATCTGTTGAATGTTTTTGTAAAACAAACCGTAAGCAAAACAAGGATCAAAACAATCAAAGCAGGACCCAACGGGATGAGCGGCGTGAGGATACGATCCATCAGACCGACCAGATAACTTATACCCGTAGCGATTTTGATCCATAGTATGTCTAAAAATTTATCCATAAATAAAATTGCTGCGCACTTTTATATGCAGCTTCCGTCTCCGCCCTTCGGGCTACACCGAGACAAGTCGCCGCTATGCAACGCAGAACTGTTCAATAAAAAAGGGGGAAGGTGCTTTCCCTTCCCCCTTTTTATCACATGTTATTCGTTATATCCAGATTTCAATCTTAAAGAACCTGAAAAACAGGAAGAACAGGGTAATGGCCAGAACGATCTTGAGTGTTTTTTCACTGAAGAGCTTCTGTGCCCGACTCCCCAGCATACCACCGGCAAACCCGCCGATGATAATAGCGATCATCAGCACCATGTCCGGAAGATAACCGGTCATCAGGTACCCAATAAAAGCGCCGATACTGGAAAAACAGGTCCCTATAAGTGAAATCGGTACGGCAACATACATGGGCAGCGCCCCCAGTGTGGTCATGGCAGGAACGAGCAGAAAACCGCCGCCGATACCAAAAGATCTGGAAACCACACCGATGGCCAGGCCGAGAATCGCAAAGAGCAGTGGATTGATGGTGAACTCTTCACCCCAGAATTTGAACCGGTAGTCTGTGATACCGGTCTTGACCGGTTCGATTTTACCCATTTCAACGGATGTACCGTCGGTCTTGGCTTTGGCAACGGCATCGTTGAATTTCTTGACCATGGCCTTGATGTTTTTGCGTTTTTCCATAGCCTTGGGCATCAATTCCCTGATGGTCTGAACACCCATGATAACCACCAGAACCGCCAACCATTCCTTATAGGCTTTCATGGGCAGATAGGCTGAAACATATTTACCAAGCCAGATGGACCCGATGAAAATACCCACGCCAAAGGAAATGCCCACCGGCCAGGCCACACGTTTTTCCACGACCGCATAGCGATAGAAAGATCCCAGGGGTGAAAACAGGGTCAATGCCATGTTGGAAGGTTTCAACACGTTGGCGGCGTTTATGCCGACGGGTCCTGCTGTCTGAACGATCAGGATCTGGAAGGCCGCCATGAGCATGCCACCGGCCGCACCGATCATGGAAAAATAAGTGCCCACGAGAATCGCACCGAGGATGATCCAGAGGGGATTCATATAACGGAATCCTTTGCTGAGCCAGAAACCATTTTTGAGAACCTTGAAAGACCCGCTTTCGGCGCCGTTGACATAAACGTCAAATTCGGTGTTCGGAGGGGTGTGACGGTACGATTTATATGACACGTTGAATTTACCCGTGGCTTTGTCCAGATTGACGGATGTGCCCTTGTCCCAGTATTTTCCGCTCTTGCCGAAATCGGTAATGACCGTTCGGGAGAAAATGGTCACATTTCCAACTTTACTGCTTTCTTTGACAATAGTGTTGATGCCATAGTTGGATTCATTGGCATACCTGAGAAAATTCCATTGTGCCTCGCTCTTGATAGGCCCCATCATGCTTTTGGCCTGGGCATCGACTTCATCAAACTTCTTTTTCAGGTAATACATGGTCGAGGAATACAGTCCTTTACCTTTGCCCATAAGAACGGATGGCCCACCGAAACGCTTTTTACCCTCTTTCCCAAATGCCTCCGGATTGGTCGTCAACAAATAGTAAAGGGGTGGAATTTCAGTGTCGAGGTCAAATTTAGCTTTATCTGCGTCTTTTTTCAGCCGTTTGACCTCATGGACGCCATTTGTGTCCTTTGGGGCGAACAGGTCTTGCATGGCCACTACAATGTACAAGTCCGCACCCGGTTCAATCGTGCCTTCGATGGTAACCGTGTCACCGGCCTTGAACTCGCTGTCGGAAATGGTGGCTGTCGTTGCGCTGAAACCAGGTACGGACAGTGCAATTATCATTAAAAACAATGTGATTGGAAAGATAATTTTTTTCATTAAGATCCTCCTACTAAATGGGTTGTTGAAGTCATATGAAATTAAAACTGATAAAAATGTGAATGTCCTCCCCTCCTTTCGGTACACATAATTTAAAGGTGCAATCTAAACCTTATATCTATTTTTTCAGGTTGAAATACTTTATGGCCAGCATACCGCCGAGCCCGCTGGTTACAATTCCCACAAAAAGCAGCGTAGCCAATTCTTGCATACTAATGAGAAAAACACCGGCGCCACGAAAATACATGATATTCAAAAATGCGGCTGTAGCAAGGACCATGGCCACCCCCGATCCGATGGATATCACCCGCTTGTATTTGAAGCTATCTCGGGTTTTCTCGAGTACCATGTAGCCGGTAAGGGCTGTGTTGAATCCGATAATGACCGGCAGAATATTTCCGACGCCGGCACTCAGCGTCATGCCGGAAAGAAACAGTACCAGAATAACCGCCCCTATCGATCCGGCCAGGATGCTGAAGAAAACCTTGCCAAACCGCGTGGAAACGATTTTCATGATTTGATCGATATAATAATTGACATTGAACATAAGAGCTTCTAGTCCTCAATTGAGGAATTAAAGTATACAGAACAATCTCATATCCGAAGCAAACTGTATGCCACTACAGCTACTATGATCGAAACCAATGGGTTTTCATCGGATATCAATTAAAAATACTGTTTATTATCTATCAGTTAAAATGTTGGTTATCACTTTGAGATCCATGAAATATTCTTTTTCCTTCCAAATGGTATTGCCGGTCTTAGCGCAATTAAAATATTGCACCCAGGAATGAATTGTAGGAATAGCCGCAATTTAAAGCAAAAAGCTGAGCGCAATAAAATTATTTCGATGCCATACTTTTAATTCATCTTGTCCTGTTAACCTTGCGTTATCAACCGTTACCGGGGTAAGATATTTATCTTGATAATTGAACAACATCATGTAAATATTAACTATTTTAAGATAAGAAAAATAAACCAAAGGACCCCCAAATCCGCAATTGCTGGTATGAATATTGCTATTGTCTATCCAGTTATATGTATAATAATTTTATTTACGACATTGATATGGATAAAGACTTCCAGAGTCACAGATGAAAATCAATTTTCGATAAATACTTGATTAGGGTTCAAATATGACTGGGTTTATTGTTAATTTCCAGCAAATGAATTAATTTCGGAGGAAACTATGGAAAAAGAAGTGTACACGTTATGTTTCATGTGTTCTGTACGCTGTCCCATCAAAGTACAGGTTAAAGATGGTCAGGTGAAGTGGATCGAAGGAAATCCGGTTGTGCCTGGAATGGAGGGGAGTCTGTGCCCGCGAGGAGCTGCCGGTATCTCACTTCTCTACGACAATGAAAGGTTACAGTCGCCGATGATCCGGGTTGGAGAACGGGGATCGGGCCACTTTCGAAAGGCTTCCTGGGATGAGGCGCTCGACATGGTGGGTGAAAAATTGAAGGGTGTAATCGACAAATACGGTGGTCACAGTGTTGTTCTGGGAGAACGAACGCAGTTGGCAACCCATGTGAGCAAGACTTTCTTGAAAGCAATCAAATCCCCCAACCACTTTACCCACGATGCCCTCTGCAAGGGATCCGTCAATACAGCCTGTCGATCCCTTTTTGGATACACGGATGCACAGATGAGCATGGACTACAAGAACACCAAGCACATCGTGATG
This sequence comes from Desulfobacterales bacterium, assembly GCA_029939655.1. Taxonomy (GTDB): domain Bacteria; phylum Desulfobacterota; class Desulfobacteria; order Desulfobacterales; family B30-G6; genus B30-G6. Next base: position 3,671 of record JAOZSO010000076.1, on the reverse strand, counting down.
TACGGGCGCAATCTCTTCGAAGCTATCGAAGTCAAACCGGTCAATAATTTGATGGATGCGCTTGAAAAGGGCGCCAAGCTCACCTATATCGACCCTAGAGTGACCAAAACCGCCACCAAATCTCATCGCTACTGGATGATACGTCCCGGAACCGATCTGGCACTCAACTATGCCCTGATACACGTGATACTCAGGGACCAGCTTTATGACAGCGCATTTGTTGACCGCTGGGTGATCGGCCTTTCCGAACTCCAGGAGTTTATCGGGCCCTACACACCGGAATGGGCTGAAAAGGAGACGGACATACCGGCCCATGAAATCGAACAGCTGGTAAGGGAAATCGCCCAGGAAGCACCCCATGTGATTTTTCATTTCGGTTACCGCGGCGCCAACCATGCCAATGAAATCTATATGCGCCTATCCATCATGATACTGAACACTCTAATGGGCAGCATCGAAGCCAAGGGTGGATTTTTTATTAAAAAGGGGCCCGGTGAAGAGGGCGGCAAACCCGCCAGAAAGCTCACGGAACAAAAATTTGAGAAAATCGGCGTCCCCCGCTTCGACAAGGTGGGAACCCCGGATTTCCCCCTGCCTGATCCGGCCCATGGCGTCGGCCAGATGCTCCCGTATGCCATCCTCAATAAAGACCCCTACCCTATCAAGGCGCTCATCGCCTTCCGGTTTGACCCCATCATGTCCATTGCAGACACCAATCTGACCAAAAAGGCGCTGGATGAACTGGACCTGATCGTTGCCATCGATATCAACTACAGTGATATTGCCTGGTATGCCGATGTCATTCTTCCCGAATCGACTTACCTCGAACGGACCGACTGCGTGCAACAGGCCAATGGGCTCAAACCACAGATATTTCTCAGACAGCAGGTTGTCACACCGCGATATGATACCCGCGAGGGCGCCATGATCCTCAAGCAGATCGGCGAGCGCATTGGAATCGGTTCGTTTTTCCCGTTTGAAGACATGGAAGACCTGGTGAAGTGGCAACTGGAGGGAACGGGCTTCGCAAGAGAAGACTTCAATGCCAAGGGCTTTGTGGCCTATGGCAAAAAGCAGATTTTCTGGGATCGAAAGGACGGGATCAAATTCAAGACACCTTCCGGTAAAATCGAATTTAAATCTTCCTTGCTTGAAGATGCCGGCTTTCAATCGTTTCCGGAGTATGAAGCCATGCCTTCACCACCTGAAGGTCAATTCAGACTCACCACGGGGCGGAATGCACTGCACACGCATTGCTCTACACAGAATAACCCGTACCTGAATGAAATATCACCGGAAAATGTGCTCTGGATCAACAAGGAAAAGGCAGCAGCGCTCAACATCAACAACGGAGATATGGTGGAAGTTTACTCCAGTCGCGGTTCCGGCACCATCAAGGCCATGGCCACAGACCTGATTCACCCCGAAGCCGTATTCATGCTGCACGGGTTCGGCCATGAAGCCAAGAAAGCGTCGCGATCCTACAACAAGGGGGTCAATGACTCAGTGCTGATGGAGAACACATCAGACATGATCGGCGGAAGCCCGGCCCTGCACGATACATTTGTGAATGTCAAACCCGCATGACATCGGGCAGACGGATCTACACGTTTATTTAAAAAGTAAAATCGTAAAACGATTTTATGGAGGACTGAATGAGCAAATACTACCTGATACAGGATACCAAGAAATGCATTGGCTGTCATGCATGTGAAATCCAGTGTAAAAGCAACAAGTCTTTGTCCGTGGGGCCGCGACTTTGTCAAATTATAGAAGTCGGCCCACAACTCATCGATAATGTTCCACGGGCTTCCTATATCTTTATGCCCTGTTTCCATTGCCAGAACCCCTGGTGCGTGGCAGCCTGCCCCACCGGCGCCATGACCAGACGGGATAAGGACGGTATCGTGTTTGTGGACCACAACCTTTGTGTGGGTTGTAAAACCTGCATTTCAGCATGCCCGTGGGGTGCGCCCCAATGGGATCCTGAGTTGGGAAAGGTCGTCAAATGTGACTATTGCATGGATCGAATCGACACCGGGCTACAACCGGCGTGCGTAACGGTCTGTACCACACACTGTCTGAAGTTTGACAAGGCGGAACACATCCCCCAACTGAAACGCGATCGTTACGCACGGGCCATGGCGCCCCTTAAATAGCGTAGTTCGACTAACAAGGAGTCATGATATGGAAGTTGCCGCTATTGACGCCATCATTTCCAAATTTCCGGAAGTTAAAGGAAACCTCATCGGAATTCTCCATGAAGTCCAGAATCATTTCCACTATCTACCGGAAGAAGAACTCAGATACCTGTCCAAAAAAACGGATATTCCGATTACGCAGATATACAGCATCGTCAATTTTTATAACCGATTCAGCCTCAAACCCAAAGGCAAAAATGAGGTTTGTGTATGCCTCGGGACAGCCTGCCATGTCAAGGGGGCGGAAAAAGTCATGAATGCCCTTGAGGATAATCTGAACATCCAGAAAGGGGAAAGCACGGATGACATGAACTTTTCTCTTGAAGAAGTTCGTTGCATCGGCGCCTGCAGCCTTGCACCGGCTGTCGTAATCAATGATGAAACCTACGGCCTGGTCACCCCTCATCGAATTCCGTCTCTTCTGAGTAAATACAAGGATGGATAACATTATGGTATCAACAACAGTAAAACAAAATGACGTCGTCATCAGCATCTGCACGGGTACAGGGGGAGTTGCCGCAGGCAGCTTAAAGGTTGTCGAAGCATTTGAAACTGCCTTCGTTGAAAACAGTCTGCCCGCCAAGATCAAGCCCAGAACCCATAAAGTGGGATGCCGTGGGTTTTGTGCCAAGGATGTCCTGGTGGATGTTGCCGTTAATGGCAATACAGAAACCTATCAGTTTGTAACCCCTGATAAAGTCGAGAAAATTGTTCAAGAGCACATCATCGATGGCAATCCCATAAAAAAGTGGCTCGTAAAGAAAGACTACCACGACTTTCACAGCAAGCAGCTGAAACTGGTATTGGCCAATTGCGGCACCATAGACCCCGAATCGATTGAAGAGTATATGGCCACAGGGGGATATCAGTATGCTGAAAAAGCCCTTAAAATAGAGCCGGATGAAATCATCAACATCATCAAGGCGGCCGGATTAAGGGGAAGAGGTGGCGGCGGATTTCCCACGGGTGTCAAATGGGAAAGCTGCAGACGTGCCGCCGGAAGTATCAAGTATGTGTTGTGCAACGCAGATGAAGGAGACCCCGGGGCATTCATGGATCGCTCCATCGTGGAAGGCAATCCCCATTCCGTCATCGAGGGAATGATCATCGGCGCATTCGCCATAGGGGCAACAGAGGGTTATGTCTATATTCGGGCGGAATACCCTCTGGCGGTCGATCGACTGCGCCTGGCCCTTGATCAGGCGAGAGAAAAAAAATTTCTGGGAGAAAACATTTTTAAGACAAATGTCAAATTTGACATCAAGGTCGTCTTGGGTGCGGGAGCGTTTGTGTGTGGCGAATCCACCGCCCTGATGACTTCTATCGAGGACAAAGCGGGAGAGCCTCGTCCCAAGTATGTGCATACCACAGACCGCGGGCTCTGGGGAAAGCCTAGCAACCTGAACAATGTTGAAACATGGGCCAACGTTCCCCTGATCATCGACAAAGGCGCCGAATGGTATGCCGGCA
>JAOZSO010000503.1:0-2851 GCA_029939655.1 Desulfobacterales bacterium | reverse complement strand
TGCTCTTTATGCTGGTAGTTGAGCTTGGTGAGATCCTCCCAGCGCACACCCCACGCACCGGGCACTTCGATATCACCCTTTGAACTACGCACCAGCCATTCCGGATGCGTTTCATGCAAAGATGCAGCCCATCCGGTGTGGTTGATGGCGATATCCATCAGAAGCTTTGCATTGCGGGCATGAACAGCCTCCACCAACTCGACGAACTGCTCAAGGGGCGTGGCCTTTGAGTCGAATTCCGCCAAAGAAGGATCCACGGCGGTGAAACTGAGGGCTGCGTAAGGGCTTCCAAAGCGACCCATTCTGCCGTAGGTTGTAGGGGTCGGATGAATTGGGAGCAGTTGAACAAACCGGCAGCCCAGGTGGCCGATGATGAAATCCAGCTCCCGGATCAAATCCCTGAACGTACCGGAAGGTGGGATCGCGGCATAACCGGCATTGTCCAGCAACTGAACAGCATCGGTATGGTTCTGCTTGAAAAACCGGCCCTCTTTATTGGGCCCGAACTGTCGCACAAATGCATTATAGATGACATTACCACAGCAGGTATCGGCCGGTTCGACATTGATGGTAATATTAGGTCCCGGAATCCAGATAGGGTCTTGTCGACCTTCCGGAATATACATTGCCTTGGCCTTGAAATGACCGATATCGGTCAGAGGGAGCCGTAAGTTGAACTGTTGCGGCGTCACTTCCGTCATGGAAATATCAAACCAGTCGCGTCCCAGACCTGGTAAGTTATTTTCAACAGACGCGATGATCTGTTGGCGGGAGATGCTGCCCTGGCCAAGGTTGGTCCTGAGAAGCGCGCTCCCTTTGAGTGGACGGGTCGACGTAAGTGTAAATGTCACCGTATCCCCTCGATACCGTAACAGTTTGCTACCGGGTTCCGGTTTCAGTGCCATATTCATATGAATGGACATGAATGAAATCTACCTGTTTCATAGAATAAATTCAACCATTTTCCCGGTTCTTGCCACAGTATCCACAAGACCGATTAATAGCGTGCTTAAGCACTCTGCTTCATGAGATGGCCCTCAGCTACGAATATACTTATGTTCCTATTGAAATGAAAAATGCTTCTAATCAAGGAATCGAATAATAACCAATTGGATAATTCTTGAGAATGTCTAAACCTTCAAAATCTGAAAGTAGTCTTTGCTTAAGGTTTGTAACTGTAACAACCACCACATCTGTTAATTTACCGTTGTCAATCTTGAACTTTAATGCCAAAATATCCAAGATATTGATAGAATAACGGAGTCACCTATAAGGGATTCTTGCATCGGAGTCGAAATTTACTGGATTATGTCAACTAATTGTTATCCCTGTTATTTCAACCTTCTGTTACAAAACCTCTAGCGCAGAGGGATCTCCGGGGATGATGAAATCTCCTGTTTTTTAGTGATGCCAATTTGTTAGGCTTGTTTTGCTAATCTGATATGGAGGCCTTTTAAACTATGGGCCGATTATGGATAGCAAATTTAATTTTCGAGGCTCAGTTCAAAAGATAAATCGCCACAAACCCGATTTTATCTGCTGGTCTAAGCAATCTCATTTAGTCTGTTTATTCTTTTTTGATATTAATCTAAGTATTAGGATCAAAAATAGAATTATTAAGGCTGGTAGGATTAATTCCTTAATAAATTGAAAAATATTCGTTAAAAAGTTATTAAAACGCACATTTAGCGAATAGATTATATTTTGAACCAGCTCCTTAGTTTTTAAGATCTCTTCATACAGACAACGCCGAGAAATGATATAATTGAATATCATGACAATTACCTCTTTTGGGGTTCAGCGTGAAATGTCTGGGTTCCCGCGCTAATTATTTTCAAGTAGAGCCCGAAGTTAATGTGATACGATCTTCTAACGAAACATTTTCATCTTGGTACGTTAGAAGGCCATAATTAACATGACAACTTTTGCGATGAAAAATTATCAAGAGTCATGTTTCCCTCGATGGTTGTTTGAACGCCTTTTTTTGGAATACAGATTTTCCCATTTTCCAAATTTACAATACACATTGTTACAAAATTTTCTGGGTAAACGATCCTCGCTCTAAGAGGTTTGTAGTACATGGTACCAAAAACACCACCAACAAGATTTATGAATTGGATCAATTTTCCCTTATATTTATCTGGTACGTTGTTTGGGACTATTTTTCCATTGCCAAGACTGTTAATTAAGGCTCCGCCTCTTGATCCTGGTTGTACTCACCACCCCCCATTTAGACAAATTTGAACACGTTGTCTTCCGATCTCTTTTCCTTTCTTTTCTATTTTTCTAGTTTTCATTATGGTATTAGATTATTCTATTCCCCCGCCTAATACTGCATAAAGCCTAACCTGGCTAGCATATCTGGCCAGACGGAGCGTGATAAGACCCTGCTGCGCTGTATACATGGATTGCTGTGCAACAAGGACGCCCAGGTAACTGTCAATCCCCTTTATATAACGCTTATTTGAGAGCCGATATGTTTCTTCAACAGCATTGACAAGAGATTGTTGTGCAGAAACCTGCTGATTAATGGTGCCATGCACGGCAAGCGCATCAGCTACCTCCCTGAAGGCTGTCTGGATTGCCTTCTCATACTGGGTCAGAGCGATTTTCTGATCAGCTTTGCTGACCCGCAACGCGGACCAAGTGCGGGCGTCAAAAATCGGCAGAGATACCAGCGGTGCAAAATTCCAGGTACGCGATCCGGATTGAAACAGACCGGACAGTTCCATGCTGGCGGTTCCCACCGAGGTTGTCAAAGAAATGCGGGGGAAAAAGGCGGCCCGGGCTGCGCCTATAAAGGCGTAGGCCCCCTTGAGCAGATGTTCCGCTGCCATAATGTCAGGCCGAT
>JAOZSO010000502.1:0-2854 GCA_029939655.1 Desulfobacterales bacterium | reverse complement strand
GTGGCAGATGGTGTTTATGAATTTTACCGTAAGTGGTGTAGGAATATTTATGGCCATCAAGCTGGAGCCAATATTCCGGGTGTGGCCTTTCATGGAAGAGCGTATTACTCTGACCGGACACTGGCACATATTGTCTGCATTGGTTGCCACTATCATTTTGATGTACTATGCGGATATTTGCGGCCTAAAGGGTAAGAAGCGTCAATGGTTTGGCTGGATTTTTATCATTGGCTCCGACATTGCATTCGGCAGCATGACAATTTTTTCCATGAAACGCCTCTTTGTCACAGAATACTATCAACAACCGGTAACAGACTGGACCATGTTGTTAACAGATATCGGTTTGGGCGCTCTTTTAGTTACTTTGGCTGTTTTGTTGCTCTGGCGTCTGTTTGATCTGTTCAACAAAGATGGTCTCTGGCAGCAGGAACTTACTAACCCGGAACTGGATTTGAACAGGACTAGTGCGCCTGCGCCACTGTCATCCTCAAATGAATATAACGTGTCTGGGCAGGAGGTGAAGTAATGAAAAAGGTCTTATATCCTGTGATCATGTTGTTTATAATAATTTTTGCGGCATGCGGCGGGCCCGGCGATGTGAAAATTCCTTACATTGAAACCGGTGTAAATCCGGATTCCTGGGCACTTGTCCCGGCAGGTGTATTCATGAAGGGGCCTCATAATCATGAAACAAAGATTGATTATGACTATGAAATTATGGTTACGCATGTAACCAACGCCCAATACGCTGAATATTTAAATGAAGCGCTGGCAAAAGGGAGCATTAAAGTTCTTGAGAATAAAGTGATGGGCTATTACCCGGGCGAGGAATTCCATGGTTATCTGCATGAATTTGAAATCAAAGCAGGTGATAAAGTTCATGTGCCATTGGGTGAACCTGGCCTGCGCATAGGGTTTGACAGCAAGCAATTTACAGTTGAAAATGGATGGGAAAACCACCCCATGGTCATGGTTTCCTGGTTTGGCGCAAAAGCGTATGCTGATTTTTATGGCTTGCGTTTGCCCACGGAAATTGAATGGGAAAAGGCGGCAAGGGGGACTGATGCCAGGTCTTATCCCTGGGGTGATGAGATTTCCCGCAATCAGGCAAATTATTACGCCAGCCGTGATCCATTTGAAAAGTTTTTCGGTAAGCAGGGCACAACAACACCCGTTGGCTTTTATAACGGCAAAAAATACGACGGGTATCAGACGGAGAAAGGACTGAGTCCTTACGGTCTGTATGACATGGCAGGCAATGTATGGCAATGGGCAGGCGATGATTATCCTGACGTGCACTATCGCTTTATGCGCGGCGGCAGCAAGATCAGTTATGATTTCGGTTTGCGTGTTTATTCTCAAAACGCCGCCGGTCCTGACTTTTACGCAATAAGCGTCGGTTTTCGCTGTGCACGTGATGTGGAGAAAGAGGGCTGACGTGCATAGTTTCCTAACGGAAAATTTAGATTGCCTGTATTGGGGTGCTATCAAGGAAAAGAATATCCGATAGGTAGCAAGACAAAGTTCAGAAGAGGTGACCACGATGGAGTTAAAAAATCTTCTTAAAATTATCACTCTCGTCAAAACCAAATTTGCACTTTATCGGCCACTGATAAAAAGCCTCCAGACCGGTCTGCTCCTGGTTACAGGTCTAACCGGATATATGAGTGCAAGGTGTCCTGTGATGACGCTGTATACCTTTCTTGGGTTGAGCGGAAGCCTGTTTTTGGCAATCAGCGGCAGCACCGTGTTGAACATGGTGCTGGACCGGGATATCGATGCCAGGATGGCTCGTACTGCAAGCAGACCCCTGCCGGCAGGAAAAATCAGCGTAAAGGAGGCCTTATTCCTTGGTTTAACCCTGTCCCTGGCAGGTCTTATCTGGTCCTTTTCGCTCTCATTTTTGTATGGTATTGTCGTTTTTGCAGGGCTCTTTATTGATGTGGTCGTTTATACCATATGGCTTAAGCGAAAAACGGCCTGGTCTATTGTCTGGGGCGGTGTCTCAGGAGGAATGCCTATTTTGGCGGGCCGGGTTTTGGGATTGGGCGAACTGGATATTATTGGTGGTTTACTTTCCCTTTCGATATTGCTGTGGATTCCAACTCATATTCTGACCTTTAGCATGCATTATTCTGATGATTATGCGCGTGCAGGCATCCCCACCTTTGCTTCAACCTATGGGCATAAAAATACCCGTTTGATCATAGCGTTATCCAGCCTGGGAGTGGCTTTTTCTATTGCTTTGGGACTTTTTTTTCTCGGTCTCTCCTGGGGCTATCTACGGCTTTTGGCAGTACTCACGGTGGGCATGTTCGGATTGGTGCTCATCAGTGTTTTTCGTCCTTCAGAGAGCATCAATTTCGGGCTGTTTAAATACGCATCACTTTATATGCTCAGTTCAATGTTTATGGTGGTATTAGGCGTTTTTTAACTTAGGAATTCCCTGTTTCCGGTTTGCATGAGGTAGGAGTTATTTCGTGAAAAAGATATCTGCAATGGATCGGATATTATTATTGCTTACCGGCTTGATTGCCGCCTATCAGGTGGTGGCAGGAATGAGTGGGTGTTGTGCAGTGGTTATTATATATTTCACCATAGCATTTGGCATATTATTGATTACCGGGCTGCTCTTAATAATTTTCGGTTTTGAGATCTTAGACAATTCAATTGTTGTAGTGGTAGCGGCGCTTCTCCCTTTGAGCCTCTCCAGTGGTCTCATTGCAAGATACTTACCTGATGTGCATATCGTTTACCTGGTTTTTGCTGTTATGGGATTACTCCTGATCCTGGTTACGAGATATTATATCGGAGGTAAAATCGCCACAATTGTTCTGGCTATAGTTCATGGGGT
>JAOZSO010000075.1:0-10866 GCA_029939655.1 Desulfobacterales bacterium | reverse complement strand
TCCGTTAACGGGAGACTTCACCTTCTGGAACACCTTCATGGTTTCCAGCAGTCCGATGACCTGTTTCTTTTTTACCACATCGCCCACGTTCACATAGAGTGGTTCTTCCGGCGACGGTCTGCTGTAAAAAACACCCGACATGGGTGCCTTAACCTGCATCAGTTTTTTTGTTTCGGACATGAGACTTTATCCTCCTGATTTGATTTTTTGATACGCGGCTGTGCCGCTTAAATAAGATGAGATTTAAATTACAGTTGTCATTTGCACTTCGTGCGATATTTAACCTCCGGCTGTCATTTGCACTTTGTGCGTAATTAGTCCTTCGGACGACACTAGCCCTATGGGCTGTTATTAGCACTTTGTGCGTTATTTGTCCTTCGGACGACATTAGCGCTTCGCGCGATATTTATTGTTGCTTAGAGCGGATAGCCACGATGAATATCACGAAGTAAATTACTACTAATTACGCGAAGCAAATGACAGCGAAGCGTGTTTAGTTTTCCCCTCGAACCCTGCATACTTGTTTATTGTGTTCGTTGTGTTTATTGAGTTGTCCTCGGCAAAGGGCAAACAACTCTCAACACGTCCCATTCCATCAACCCAATGAACCCAAGAAACTCAACAAACGCAATGAACGCCATCCCCCTCCAACCCTACTTCTTTACGTCGGCCCTGTCCGGGAATGCAGTTTGGCCCGCCTGGGGTGTTTTTCATGCTTGTTTTTCGTCATCGTCAGGGCTTGGATGATTTTTTTTCTGGTATCTTTAGGCTCGATGATCTCATCCACCATCTGGGCCGACCAGCTCCTGGCGGCTTCGAAAACATCGATTTTCTCACGGGATCGATTCAGATAGCCTTCGTAAGCATCTTCTTCGACACCTTTCCCATAAACCTCCCGGTAATCCAGGTTGCCGGCTTCCACCGCCATTCTGGCAATTGGCCAGGCATAGGTCAGATCAACCCCGATACCCTTGACCATGCCCATGACCATGCCACCTGTATCGCCATAGGCTTCTCGAATAATAATGCTGATCTTGGGGATGGTGGCCGTCGCATAGGTGTCCAGAATTTTGCCAAAATGCCTCAACAGGCCCTTGCCTTCCTGGTCCTCACCCGGAACCACCGGGGGCGTGTCCGTCAACGTCACCAGAGGAATGTTATAGGCATCCAGAACTTGTAAAAACCGGTAATACTTATCACAGGCATCTATATCCAGAAGCGTCCCCGGTTGTGCTGGGTTGCTGGCAACAATGCCGGCAACCTCGCCGTTAAACCGGCAGAAACAGGTAATGATCTGTCCGGCATAATTCTCTTTGACCTCGTAGTATCTGCCGTCATCGACAATCTCTTGAATTACTGCATGCATATCATACGGAATGTCGTATTCTTCCGGAACAATCTGCATCAATGCATGGACCTCCCGGTCAACGTCGTCCCGGGTCGTCGCCACAGGGGGTTTCTCCCTGAAGTTAGACGGCAGGTAACTTAAAAGCTCCCGTGTTTTTGCTATGGTCTCTTTATCATCGGCCCCGACGACATCACACGTACCACTGTATTCCATATGATAGTCGGCACCCCCCACATTGTCAGCAATTTTTTCCGATGTTGCGGCCTGGGTCATCCTCGGTCCTCCGAGCCACAGGTGCGCTGTTTCCCTGCTCATCAGAAGGAAATCACACAATACCGGACAGTAGGCCTGGCCGGCTATACAGGGGCCCATGAGAACATTGATCTGTGGTATCATTCCGGAATAACGAGATTCAAGGGCAAACCACCATTCGATACCGGCCATGGGAGCATCCCTGTAGCCGAGCCTGCCACCGGAAGAATCGAGCAGCCATACCATGGGAATCTGCCAGGCTGCCGCCATCTCCATCAGCTTGATAAATTTCGTGGCATGCTGACATCCCAGAGAACCGCCCAGAACTGTAAAATCGCTGGCATAAACCGTAATCAGTCTTCCATCGACCTTTCCTGTTCCGATGATGGCACCGTCACAGGGTGCGTCCGTTTCTCTGCCATCGATTCTGGCACCCGTGGTATTGACAAACGACCCGAGTTCACTGAATGTCCCCGGATCCAGAAGGAAGTCGATCCGCTCCCTGGCGGTCAATTTTCCCCTTCCGTGCTGCCTGTCGATATGCTTCTGACCACCGCCAAGCAGATTCTTTCCCCTGATTTCCTGCAGCCGGTCGAGTGCTGCATCCATTTTTTTCCCCATGTTTTTCCTTTTAGTAATTTGCACTGCGGACAACACTTGCCCTACGGGTTGTCATTAGCACTTTGTGCGACATTAGTCCTTCGGACGATATTTAGCCTTCGGCTGTCATTTGCACTTCGTGCGACATTAGTCCTGCGGACGACATTTGCGCTTCGCGCGTAACTTATTGTTGCTTAGAGCGGATAGCCACGATAAATGACACGAAGTAAATTACTACTAATTAGTGCGAAGCAAATGACAGCAAAGCGTTTTTATTTCCCCCTCGGACCCTACATACTTGTTTGTTGTGTTCATTGGGTTCGTTGTGTTTATTGTGTTGCTTACGGCCATCGGTATACGGCTCTTAACACATCCCTGATCCATCAACCCAACAAACACAAGAAACACAACAAGCTCAATAAACACGATCACCCTCCAACCCTTGTATTATCCTCCACCCCTCTCACCCTGCTTTTCTCACGCCGGCTTAATCGCCCGCTTCTTCTCCGGCAATTCTTCCTTCTTGTTCTGAAGTGAAGCAATCGCTTTGACAATTCGAGAACGGGTATCCAGGGGATCGATCACTTCATGGGCTGTGTAATAGGTGGTCCATTGTTTGGCCAGCTTCATGACGGAAAACTCCTCCTTGAGGATACTGAGCAAAAAGTTATAGACCTCATCGTAGTTGCCCTCCTCCTTTGCCTTGACAAGCTCTTTGTGAAATACCGCGTGGACAACCGTTTCCGGGCCGGTGGGTGCGAACTCGACAGTAGGCCATGCATAGACATAGTCAGGAAACATTTTCGAACATCCCAGAACGATGTTCGCCCCACCATAAGATCGCCTCAGTACCATCGTCACCTTGGGACATGTCAGGTGGGCATAGGTATGGAGGAGTTTCGCCCCGTGCCGGATAATCCCCATTCTTTCCCATCTGTCTCCCGGTGGAAATGCCGTGGTGTCCACAAGCGTCACCAGGGGTATGTTGAAAGCATCCAGAAAGCGCATAAACCGATCGTATTTATCGGATGAATCCGGTTCGAGAATCCCGCTCAATTCGTCCGGGTTGTTGGCGACGACACCGGCCACTCGACCGCCGAAACGGCAAAACCCCACCACAAGATGTGTTGCAAAATCTTCCTTAATTTCAAGAAATTCACCATTGTCGACGATTTTATCGATAATCTCATGAATATCATAGGTAAATTTCGGGTTGTCGGGCATAACGTCCAGCAACGCCTCTTCCCTCCTTAGCGGGTCATCACCCGTTTCAAGAAAGGATGGTCCTTCCCAGCAGTTTTGCGGCAGATACTTCAGTAGTGTCTTCATCTTCTCGATGGCATCCACATCGTTCTCGGCAAGAAGGTCACACTGGCCGGATTTTTCCATATGAAACTCCGCATCCCCGGCATCTTCCGACGATATGTCACCCCCGAGCCACATAAATCCGGTAGCCTGATTGATAATGAGAAAATCCGACAACCCGGGAACCACGGACAATACCCCGGTGCAGGGCCCCAACAGCATCGTGACCCTCGGTATAATGCCCGAGTAAAGGCAGTAGTTTCTCAAAAACCGTCCCAGTCCATTCATTCCGGAATCACCACCTTTAAAGCTGAGACGTTCCCCCACCGAGTCTATGACACCTATCAGGGGCATGCCTCTTTCTCCGGCCATTGCGGTGATGTCGGCCATCTTCCAGGCTGTCTGATCCCCCAGGGATCCCGACATGACAGTGAAATCCATCACGTACAGCGCCACAGGGCGACCATCGATCTCTCCAAACCCCATCACCACCCCATCCGAGGGGTCGGGTCTCTTTTTGCCATCCAGTGACGGCCTGGTATCGGTAACGATGGAACCGATTTCTTCAAAGCTTCCTTCATCGAGAATGTGCGCGATCCGTTCCCGTGCGGTCAGTTTTCCCAGCTGATGGATAAGGTCAACGCGGTCCTGGCCGCCACCGATTCGGTTCTTTTCCCGAACCCTGGAAAGTCGCTGCATGTATCCGTCTATCCATTCGCCCATTATTTCTTCTCCTCAACAATTCCTATGGAGCACTTATAAACTATCAATGTTTATTTAAACATATACCGAATCAGGTTGTTTAGACTGTTAGACTGTTAGGCTGTTAGCGCCTTCAGCCTAATAGTCTAACAGTCTAATAGCCTATAGTCTTGGGTATAATTCCACTAAAAACAATCTCGCAAATATCTTCTGTGAGGGCATCCGGGTCGATTGTCCGGTCGAATGTGATGCCGGTCAGGCACACCTGCTCGATACTTCCCAGGATAATCTGCCGGATCAACCTGGCTGGTATATCGTCCCGTATTTCTCCATTCAATACGCCCTCTTCCAGTATTTCCAGGATCACATCACTGTACACCTTGACGAGTTCGTAGGTATCACTGTGATAATAATCGTTGTGACTCCTCACTTCGATGAGCAGTATCTTGGCAAAAACCCGGTTTGTGGCATATACATTGATGTGGGACCAGATAAGTTTTCGCAGTTTGTTCAAGGCCCCCTTGATGCCCTTCAAATCACCTTGAACCAAAATGCAGTATTGCTCCAGATATTCGCTCAAGACTTGGTGTAATAGATCCCGCTTGTCTTTAAAGTACTTATATATCAGTGCTTCCGTAACGCCTGCCTGCCTTGATATTTCGGCGGTCGTTATGGCATTGAACTCTTTTTGTTCGAGAAGGTACCTCAAGGCATCCGCTATTTTGACCCTTCCCGGTGGAAAAGGCTTTGATTTCAGGCCGGCTCCCAATGCGTTCAATTTATCTGACATCTCCATTAGGTAGTGTCCTTCCAGAAATGAGGATTTTTACGTGAGATCAAGGCGGACGATAGATTTAACCCGGAGTAATAGCGTGCTATTTTGAGGAGTTAAATCATGGCGTCCAACGCCGATATCGCGGAAAAAGACCATTTGTGGATGGGTACTAGGTAAAATTCTCGATCTTCGCAATCACACCCCGCAAAACTTCATCTGCGCCGCCACCAATTGAGAGTCCGCGGGCATCTCTGTAGTATCGGGAAATAATCGATTCCTTCATGTACCCCATTCCGCCATGCATCTGGAGACATCCATCGGCTACCTTATTGAGAAGTTGACCCGCTATGAGTTTCCCCATTGAAATTTCCCGGGTAGCATCCAGTCCGGCCTGCTTCATCCGGACCATGTGATAGATAAACTGTTTGAGACTCTCGATTTCGGTAACCCAATCTGCCAGACGGTGCTGAAGCACCTGTCTCCTGATCAAGGGCTTCCCGAAAACAATCCGATCCCGGATGTAAGCAACCGTCAGATCGATGATGTCCCTGGCAGCCGTGCAGGTAAACGGAAGCAGTGAAAATCTTTCATGCTGGAACTGCTGCATCTGATAAATAAAGCCCTCGCCTTCCCGGCCGATCAGATGATCCGCAGGCACCTTGACCTGGTCAAAATACAATTCGGCTGTGTCGCTGATCCAGACACCAAGCTTCTCCAGTTTACGACTCACCTCCACACCGGGCAAATCTGCCGGAACAACAAAAAGACTGAAGGAGTGGTAGCCCGGATCCTCACTCGTCCTGGCGAGAAGTGTATAGAAATCGGCCTGGGTTCCATTGGTAATAAACATTTTTGAGCCGTCAATCACATAATGGTCACCTTGTCTTTCTGCAGTAGTGGCAAGTACTGCAACATCCGATCCCGCACCCGGTTCCGTCACCGCAATGGCACCCACCTTCTTCCCCTCGATGGCGGGTTTTAAATAGGTCTGTTTGAGGAATTCACTCCCGAACTCATCGATAGCAGGTGTTGCCATATTCGTCTGAACGGTGATAGCCACTGCCAGACCCAATGCTTTGATATGCCCGAGTTCCTCTAAAAACACGGTCTCGTACCAGTAATCCAGACCCTGGCCGCCATATTTTGGATCGTACCGAATACCCAGGAAGCCTAGCTTTCCCATTTTTTTGAAAAGTTTCTTCAGCGGCGCGATACCGGCTTCCTCCCATTCGTCAACATGGGGATTGATCTCTTTATTGACAAAGTCACGAACAGCGCGCCTGACCATATCATGGTCTTTGTTGAAATAGAGCTGCTCAGGTGTTTTGATGACTTTCCCCATGCAGGATCTCCTTAATCCTGTTTATAAGATAGCTTCAAGTTATTCTTACAGCGGATCATAACGTAGGTTAGTAACACTTACTTCAAAGATGTTTAAAATATATTTGTTCATAATAAATCAGGATATTAAACAATTAAGTAATCGTCACTAATCTTTTTGTCAAGCTGTTTTTTCGAGGTTGGCGATTTCCTTTTACTCCATTATTGGGTGTGATCAAAGCTGGTTTGTGATATAGAGGATGCTTCGCTGTCATTTGCTCCGCGTAATTAGTAGTAATTTACTTCGTGACATTCATTGTAGCTATCAGCAACAATAAATTACGCGCGTAGCGCTAATATCGTCCGAAGGACTAATGTCGCACGAAGTGCAAATGACAGCCGAAGGCTAAATATCGTCCGAAGGACTAATGTCTCACAAAGTGCAAATGACCCCCGTAAAAATAAATCCCAACCATAGAATCGGCATCATGGCCGACAGTCATGGCCGAGTTCAAACCCTCTCCAGCGCCTTGACCTTTTTCAGGGAATACGGCTGC
This sequence comes from Desulfobacterales bacterium, assembly GCA_029939655.1. GTDB lineage: Bacteria > Desulfobacterota > Desulfobacteria > Desulfobacterales > B30-G6 > B30-G6. The sequence continues at coordinate 4,007 of JAOZSO010000075.1, read as the reverse complement.
GAAGTGATCTACCACCTGGGTGACATCTGTGATTCTGCGCATCCGGAAACTGCCGACCATTGCGTAAGCCTGCTGAACCAAAACAACATTTTCGGGATAAAAGGAAACAATGATCATCAGGTGGTCGTCAACCACGAGGGCCGTCAGAACGCACACCTGGCATCGACAACCATCGAATACCTCAAAAACCTCCCCATGGTAATCGAGCTCGGGAATACCGTCATGGCACATTCCCTGCCCTTCGTAAAGGAAAGGGGGCTTTCAAGCATGGTCGGTGTTCTGGGACACAGCGAAGCGACATTGTTTTTTCGAACCTATCCTCACAAGGTGCTGTTCCGGGGGCACAGCCATCACCCGGAGATTCTGCGGCAAGAAAAGCATACTCTCGTAACCCACAAGATATTGCCGGGCGAAACCATTCAGGTGGCAGACTTAAAGCCCTGTATCATTACCTGTGGCGCTCTGGACCAGGGTTTCCTGATGATCTGGGAACCGGGCAGACAGACACTTTGCTGCCATAGCTTTATGTAAATACCCGGGTCCGAAGGGCCCTGCACTGATTCAATCCTATAAGAGTTAATGTTATGCACATTCAGCGCGTGATAAATTCTAAATCCGAATATCGAAATACGAAACAAATCCAAATATCAAATGATCAAATGATTCAAACATAGTGCTTGAACTTGTATCTCCAAAGTCTTGTTTTGATCATTCGAATTTGGATCATTAGATATTGCCCTTCGACCTTGCTCAGGGCGGTGAGCCTGTCGAACCGTTTAGGATTTCGAATTTCGTGCTTCGGATTTCAGTAACTACCGCCATCGGCATAGTCAAGCATCTCTGACCTGGCCCAAAGGACCAGGCTCTAAATGACGGAGTAAAAGATATTTGTCCGATTAGTCGGGACAAGGGGTATTATGATTTGTATTTTAACCTTTTCGTGTTAGAATTAATTTGTTTCACGAATCTATGAAATGCTCAAAATAGGAGGTCGCCATGGATAAACACACATTGGATCGGTTGCCGGAATTTCTCGACATCCTGGGGCTCGATGAAGTCCCCATGGGCGTCTTCTACACCGATACAAAACCCACGGACGGGTTTTCTCCCAAACCCAACGATCTACCAACCCGGGAAAGAGAGCTCGCCAATGAAATCGACTGGCAGGGTGTGTTCGGTCAATTTTCGTGCGTGCTGGGAAATATCTGGCGGGCACGCAAAAAAAAGACGACCGCCTATTTTTCAGCTGAACAATTCGGATGTCCCGGCGGTGCCTTCTGGCTTGGATTCAACAAACCTCAAGCTGAAACCATTATCCATTATGTTTCCACCGGCATCCCCAATTGGACCGATGGTGAACTGTATTGTGAATCGCCGGACGAACTCCGGCGCATATTCGAATATGTGGATCCCAGGCCCGCTCCTAAAAAATTCTGTGTCTTCAAACCGGTTGATCAGTTCTTACAGGATGAAGAGCCTGAACTCGTATCCTTTTTTACGAGACCGGAATCTCTCAGCGGTCTTCACCAACTGGCAGCATTCGTCACCAATAATCCCGAGGTGGTGGCCTCCCCGTGGGGTGCCGCATGTGGAAATCTGGTTGTATGGCCCCTGCATTATCTATCCAGAGGAATCGACCGTGCCGTCCTGGGAGGGTGGGATCCTTCTGCGCGAAAGTTTTTCAAAACGGACGAGCTGTCTTTCACCCTACCCTTGCGAATGTTTCAGGATATGCTGCATCGCGTTGACGCCTCTTTTCTGAAAACAAAGACCTGGTCCACGGTACAGAAAAAGATCGCCCGTAGCCGAAAGAGGTGGGGGGAGAAATAGAGGGTTGGAGGGTGATACAAGGGTGATAAGAGGGTTCGAGGGGGAAACTAAAAACGCTTCGCTGTCATTTGCTTCGCGTAATTAGTAGTAATTTACTTCGTGTCATTCATTGTAGCCATCAGCTATAGGCAACAACAAATGACGCGCAAAGCGCTAATGACGTCCGAAGGACTAATTACGCACGAAGTGCTAATGACAGCCGAAGGCTAAATGTCGCTCATCGTGCAAATGACACACAAATCAAAAAAGAGTTAATCCGAAATATGAAGCGGTTCAAATTTTTTGACTTCCGGATCGAGAAAACAGGATATTTTCCAGCAGGTTGCCTTGTTGTAATTCTCCTTTCGGGCATTCTACCTTTATCAACCCTGGCTTGTCCCTATGAACTACCCGGGGCCGTCATCTCCATCAAAGGACAGGATCTTTTTGTCGAGCTGGCGTTTACACCCGTCACAAGGTCATGTGGTTTGTCAAATCGTTTTACCCTTGGGAAAAACAATGGCATGCTGTTTTTGTTTTCGAATATCGGAAAGCGGACGTTCTGGATGAAAAATACGCACATTCCCCTATCCATCGCGTTTATCGATGATACGGGGAAAATCGTTACGATTCATCAAATGGAAGCCGACCAGATAAGCACAACCTACCATTCTTTTCAATCTGTCAGATACGCCCTCGAAGTCAACCAGGGCTGGTTCGCATTGCACGGCATCAAAACCGGTGACCGGGTGGAAATGGCGTTGCCTGCAGTTCTGAACATTCAATAAAATCGTTACAGAAAGTCGGTTACCGCAAAACCAATACCGATACTGGTTTCGTTGGAGTCGTAATCGATCAGGCTCTGGCCGTAGCCGGTAAAGCCCTGGATATATCCCTTAAGATGTTCGTAATTCCCGAGGGGAAAGCTCCAGGCGGCCTCAACCGCCCCCTTGTCGAAACCGGACTCCAGGTTATTGCGCGACATAACTGAGAACGTATGACGATGCCACTTATAGACGGCTAATAGCTCGCAATGCCCCATATAATCCGTGAGATCCGAATTGTCGTCGTCTTCGTCTTTCTCCGGAATCCGGTACCACGGCTTGATCTGAAATACCAGGTTGCCTTTTTCAAAAACAAAAGAGGCAAAGATCCGGTTCCAGCTTCTGGATATGGGGTCACTCCTGCCGTTGGACTGATGCACAAAACCAAACCCATTCACACTGTTCTTAATCCCCCAAAAAGACCAGTCGTTGCGGATCTGCGCCCAGACTTCCGGAGAATAATTGGTCTCCCGGAAAAAGGCTGAAAGATCTTTGTTGTATACCTGCCAGTATGACCGCACCGTATAGCCGCTAAAGATGTTCACTTTATTGTTGAACAGATCAACGGCCAGCGGTATCTTGATGCTGACCTGGAACTGAGCTTCGGTAGTATCCAAGTTGAGGCCAGAATCCTTGTATCCTTCACGCCACGGGTCTTCGTTCGGGGATTTGTTGTAGCAGGCCATCAGGATATAATTGGGCCTGTGTGCCATGAGGGTAAACGGTCGCAACACATTCTCTTCATCGGTGAAGAGCTTGTACTCTATAAGGCTTTCATCCTTTTTATCGGCATCTGTTACCTTCTCCGCCTGGCACTGGGACCGCAGCTCATCAATTGAAGTCCCGTCCGGAGCTGTCTCCAGCGCCTTTAGCAGACAATCCTGCACAGCTTCATTATCCGGCGCACTGTCTGCGGCGGTGGCTTCTCCGTGACAAACAACCCCCACAAAAAAGGCTGCCAGAAATATTCCCGCTCTCAGTGCCCCATAATAATTTTTTTTGCCTCCGTGCTTCATTGCTTACCTCCTTTTGTCATGGCAGTTTATACCATACCCAAAATGGAATATGCAAGGTTCGAAAGCCTTGAAATTAAACCCGAATTTACTGGTGGCGACATCACATCCGATATTGATAACAGGAAAACGGTCACAAAACTATCAGTAGCGGTTTCATCTCTTTTTTTCCCCTTTAATTGTGATGAACCACATGGCTTTGAACCAATAGGTAACCGCATGTTTGAAATTCCAACATACTGTTGCTAATACTAGGTTGACCCCAAGGTTGCATAAACAACATGGTAAAGGATAATCAATGGGTTATTATTATAACCAATATCATAGGAAAAACATCATTTCCTGGATATTCCACCAGGTT
>JAOZSO010000074.1:0-10903 GCA_029939655.1 Desulfobacterales bacterium | reverse complement strand
TCCGGCTTTCCCGTAGGGTAAACAACATGGCAAAATAGACGCCATCCTTCTTGTCACGTCGTAGCTCGAAGAGCGAAGACGGAAGAATTCACCTATGGGAATATCCAGGAAATGGCGCTATCGCAACGGTATTGTATATAATAACAACTCATTATCTATACTTTGCCATGTTGTTTATGCAACTATGGGGTAGACTTTGATAATATTGGGGATCATCTCCAAAAGAGTTGATCTAAATGAAGGATTCGAGGATTCAAGAGGTCAAGGATTCGAGTGAAATGCTTAAAAATTATTATTGAAAATGTCACAACTCGATAGAGGAATATTATAGTGAAATCAGATCGGTTTAGAATGTCCTACGGATTCGGATCAAATTTAACACTGCTCGGCAAGAGACTCTTACTTATTTATGGGGCAATCTATATTATAGAACTTTTATTTGAGCACTGGTTGAAAATTCCAATCGTTGAAGCTCTCCAGCTTTACCCTTATAAAGAGGGGAGTTTTCATATCTGGCAGATAGTTACCCATCCGTTTATTCACAATCCCCGGTCGCCCATAAGCTTTCTGATTAACTGCCTTGTATTTTATTTTTTTGCCGCACCGGTTGAAAAAGCATTTGGCTATTGGCGGTTTTTGATTCTTTTTTACTTATCTGCTTTAGGTGGTGCTTTATGCGGGCTTGCCTTTAGCGGCGTATCTGGTTTTAATGCACCGTTTTTAGGCATGTTGCCGAGCGTACTATCCATGATTGTTATTTTTGGATTGTTAAGTCCCGAATCTACGATATTGCTGATGTTTGTATTGCCAGTAAAAGCAAAATATATCAGTTACGGCACCGCCTTAATGACCTTTTTGATTTTTTTGGCAAAGGCAAATCCGCATGCTGCATTTCATTTCGGTGGGATTATTTTTGGCTATATCTATTTTAAAGGGCCCAGAAATATATTTGACCCCAATTTAATTTATACAAAATATCTCGAATGGCAGCTTAAAAGGAAACGATCTCGTTTTAAAGTTTTAGACGGTAATAAAAAAAAGGATGATGATAAGCCCACTTATCATTAATCTTATTTAAAAGTGGGAAAATGGCTATAATTCGACTGCCTGCTCCATTGCGGCGAGTTCTTCGTCGGTCAAGAAATCAAAGTGAGCAGATTTCTTTCTGGCGGACAGGCTCCCGTTGTTCTGGAGGCACAGCTGGATAAACAGATCAATCAGGCGGTCAGGCATGTCAATAATGTCCTGAATCGCCTTCTTGGTATTGTCATAGTTGGCCAGAAAGCTGAGCTCCTCTACAAGTTCTTCCTCGATGGTTTTGTTTACAAACTCGTACAAAGCTTCTGCCTGAGCTGTCATATCCATATACTGATACCAGCAAGCAGTATCGTTCTCGACGGTCATTTGCCCCATTTCATCCAGCCGATAATCAATTAGTTGAAGTAACGGCCGAGAGAAGGCTTCCAGCGATGCATCGTAATCCGCTGGATTCTTGAGCATGGCTGCGGAAACAGGGAACATGAGCCCACACGGGACCATTTCCTGTAACGAAAGGATGTTGTGTATCAGGAATCGATGGATTCGGCCGTTTCCATCTTCAAACGGGTGCAGGAAAACAAAACCGTATGCAATCGCCGCAGCATGAATGACCGGAGATACTTTTTCCTCTTTCATCCGTTTGTGGGACTCAATCAGCCCAGACATTAGGTTTGGAAGGTCATCAGGCTTCGGACAGATAAAATGCATGACCTCCTTCTGATAGGCTACCGTTTGCCCGACATAATTCTGGCTAACTCGATAGTTGCTGTCTTTGAATCGAGGGTCAACAATGCGGTTCTGAAGCTCTATCAATCGGTCCTTCTCGCAGAAGTCCTCTTTTTCGGCAAGCTCCAGCGATGTAATGAATTTTTCAGTTCGTGAGGCATTGGGCTTTATGTGCTCAATTTCAAAGGACGACTTTGTCTCTTTGTTATACAGATAGCTCAGTGCCCGGCGAAGAAGCTCAGGAGGATACGCAGTAACAATATCCTCACATCTTTTGCGCAGATCAGCTGAATCCAATTTAGAAAGTTTCTCTGTTCTTCTAATGATTGGACAGAAGGATCGGGGACCAAGAAGGTTGTTGGCAATGCGATGTCGCTGGGATTTCTCTCCGTTCGCAACAGTGTAATATTTCTTTGACTCCAATGCATCGACATAGTTGCCAGAAGTAATGTCATCGACAGGCAGTTGTTTACCGGTCAGGAATTCATAGAAAAACCAGATCCTTCGAGCATACTTTCCGGTTGGCTTGGATTTGATGTACTCAGTGAGCTGTTCTTGGTGGGTATGTTCGAAGATGCGAGTTAACAGGCCCAGATTGATGCCGTCATATTTCAGCGCAAATTCAAGGTGGTCACCGACTTTTTCCCCGGGCCAATACCTTCTTGGATATATGTCTTCAATTGCACCATCCTGAACTTTAGACCTGTGGGTTCCAGTGGCCGATACAAATGAGATATGCCAGTGGGGCGTCCCGGCTATCCCTAAGTTTTCAAGCAAATAAGTATATCCTGCCGGACGAAATTCCAAAACGTTTATTTCCATGGCATCCTCGTAAAATCATTATTCTGTTGGCAATATATTTATAATTGAGCAGTTTGTCAACAAATTGATTATAAAAAGGTGATTTGCTGGTAAAATAATTACAAGGCAAGGTGACGAGGGGAGGAAAGGGCCTGGTTTTGGTAAAACAGTTATCAGACCCATAGCATTATGCTTAATAAAACAAAGGCGGTCCTATTATCTTCAATAGGTCAACCCCGTATAAACCTTTTCTGTCGCGCCACATAGAAACAACACTGTCAAACGCCGGACAGTTTATCGAACCAGATCTCGGCCTGACTGGACGCATTGTCGTAAATTGACTCCATTTCATTAACAAAGTTCTTATCGGAACGCCACAAAGAGAGAGGTCCCAGCCGTTTCGGCAGTGCGGCATGCAGGTTGGGGCTGGGAGGCATGGCCATTGGTGATTGAGCAATGGATTGTCCCCAGAAATCGTCATGTTTTAGAGGGAGAGGCTCCGGCTCCAATTTGGGTGGCTCTTCCGCTAATTCTTTTGTCGCGCCTCCTTCTTGCAAGGCCGCCAGCAAGTCTTCCCGTTCCATACCTCGCAATTTAAAAAGCAGAAACGGGTCATTATCGAAAGACTCGGCCATTAAATAAAAAACTGCGGCAATATGTTTACAGGGGTTGGACCAGTCCGGACAGGAGCAATCGGTTTCCATGTCCTTTTGCCTTTTAGGAAATAAGGGCAGTTTCGCCTCTTCGAATACTGATTCAATCTCTTCGGGCATTTCATTGCCCAACAGTCTGGCCGCGAAAATGGGTTGTTCGATTAAAAGTTCAACCACTTGTTCCCATTGCTTTTTGGAATAAGTGTTAAATTTAATAGTGACCGTATAAGGCTTGGCGCGCGAGCCTTGGACGTCGGCCAGAACGTTTCCCTTTTCTATATTCAAACTGGCTACTTGTCCTTTGCGGGCATAGGAACGGCCACGGGAAAGCCGGGCGCCGATACGGAAACTCTCCAAAACTTGGGTCCAGCGCTTGCCCCACCATTTGCTGGCAAAAGCGCCGCGTTTGCTTTGAGCCTTAATCCCGCCCTTGACTTTCTTGGCCTGGGTTGGTTTGTACCAGCCATAGTAATCGAAATATCTGGCCATGATTATTCCCCCACCGCTTCCGCGCCTAATGTAATCAAATCCCGCAGTTCGTTATTGGATAATTCACCGAGCCATTTCTCGCCGGTCCCGACCACCTGATTGGCGATGCCGGTCTTGTTTTCGATCATCTCGTCGATGCGCTCCTCCAGGGTCCCGGCCACGATGAATTTATGAACCAAGACGTTTTTATGTTGGCCGATACGAAAAGCCCGGTCAGTGGCTTGATTTTCCACCGCCGGATTCCACCAGCGGTCGAAGTGAACCACATGATTGGCTCGGGTCAAGGTCAAACCCGTTCCGCCGGCTTTGAGAGACAGGATAAACAGCGGCGGAGCAGAAGCGCTGTTCTGGAAACGGTCCACCATCTCATCACGCTTTTTCTTACTGACACCGCCGTGAATCAGAAATACTTCCCGGCCGAAGTAATCCTGGAAATAGTTTTTGAGCATTTTGCCCATTTCCGCAAACTGAGTAAAAACCAGGGTCCGCTCTTTTAATTCCACGGTCTCGGTCAACATTTCTTCCAGCCTTTGAAGCTTGCCGGACCGGCCTTTGACCGATGAATTGTCTGCCGCGAACTGGGCCGGATGATTGCAGACCTGTTTCAATTTCATCAAGGTCGCCAGCACCAGGCCCCGGCGCTTTATGCCCTCTGTTTCCTCGATCTGCTTCTGCATATCGTCCACCACAGCCTTGTAAAGCGAAGCCTGTTCTTTGGTCAAGGTGCAGTATTCTTTCATTTCCAGCTTGTCAGGCAAATCCGAGATGATAGCTTTGTCGGTTTTCAGACGGCGCAGGATAAAGGGACCGGTCAGAGTCTTCAACCTGTCGGCGGCGTTCTCGTTTCCATACACTTGGATGGGGCGATGGAAATTTCTTTTGAACGCGGCCTGAGCGCCCAACAATCCGGGATTTAGGAAGTCCATCAAGGCCCATAAGTCGCCCACATGGTTTTCCACCGGCGTGCCGGTCAGAGCGAAACGATAGTCCGAACAAAGCGCCCGAACCGCTTTGGATTGTTTTGTTTCCGGATTTTTTATATTTTGCGCCTCATCTAGAATGACTCCGGCCCAATCGACTTGTTTGAGAAACTCGATGTCCCGCTGCAAAAGCCCGTAACTGGAAACCACCAAAGCGGTTTGGCCCACGTTTTGGATGAAAGCCTTCTTTTTACGGCGCTTAAGACCATGATGAACCATGACGCTCAATTCCGGTGTAAACTTCTGTGCTTCTTTGCGCCAATTATTCAAGACCGAAGTCGGACAAAGCAGCAAGACCGGTCTTTTCTCTCCATTTCCCCGCTCCTGCTGGATCAGAGCCAGGGCCTGCACGGTCTTGCCTAAGCCCATGTCGTCGGCCAGACAGGCGCCCAGACCCCACTGTTTTAAGAAAGCCAGCCAGCTAAAGCCCCGTTCCTGATACTGGCGAAGCGTCCCGGAAAAGCCTGGCGGCTGTGGTAAAGATGTGAATTCAGCGTGGCCGGTCAGTTTTTCCATTAAATCGTTTAACCAACCGTCGGTCTCAATGCTATCCATGGTCAGACCGTTGACTTGCTTTTCCGCCCCCAGAGCCAAAGTCAAAAGTTCTTGGCCTGTCATGTTTCCGCTTTTTTGCTTTTCCAAGAATTGAATGGCGGACTTGATCTGCTCCTGATCAATCTGGGTCCACTGGCCCCGCACATGAACCAAATGGGCTTTTAATTTAGCCAGGGACTTGAGCTCCGCCATACTCAATTCTTCGCCGCCGAGAGATACGGCGTAGTCGAACTCGATCATGGAATTTAAGCTCAGGCCATGGCCGCCGCCCTGCATTTTAGGACTATTGGCTTTGGCTTTGAGACCGATGCGCTTGACCGGTCCCCGGCCCACCCACCAGGAAGGCAATAGGACCATAAATCCGGCCGCCCGTAGCGCTTCGGCATAGTCCTTTAAAAATTGAAGGGCCTGATGGGCGTTGAGATCGCAGCCGCCCGGATTTTTCTTCTTCAAACTGGCGGCGATATCCGGGCACAAACCGGACGCCTGGCCTAGGGCAGTGAGTATGAATTCAGTGGGAACACCGCCAAGCTTCTTGAGATAATTGACCGCCTGACCAGTCTTTTTCCACAACTGCCCCACCGGAAGATGCAGACTCTGGTCGGTTTTGGGCTGCAACAGATATTCCACTTGCCAATTTTCCGGCTCTTCATCGACGATTGGTTCAGTCAACCGAAAACAGAACCGGAATTGTGACTTGGTATTGATATCGACCGACCGCCGCCAAGTTGAAAGCTGTTGAGCAAAGCTTTGTAGTTCGGATTGGTTACTCCATTTAATAGTCGCGTCTTCACTGCTTAAAGCATCCAACCAGGCATCGTGAACGCTATGGGCCGTTTTCTTCTTTCTTTCCGTGACAATGGAGTTTCTCACTATAAAATCGAGGCTATGTGCCAATAACATCTCGAAGGTTGCTTGCCTGGGCGTCTCGGGCGCTATTTCCCTGGTATTGTTCAAACAGCGGCAAACTGCAGGCATGGATTGGATTATTTTCTGTAATTTAACTTCAGCCTCGTCAGTGGGAACCGGAACCCAGCGCGCCTCCCACTGACTATCATAACCCGTGATGGTTGGTAAAAACGACTCTTCCCCAGCCAACTTCAGGGCAATATCCAGCAGTTGCCTGATCCAAGGTACTGAGTTTCCATATAAAACACCACTGCCAGGAATGTTCCCTCGTTCGGCTATGGCCATAAATTCAAAAAGCTCTTCCACGGTCAATGGCCGCGCTGCAATTGAAAAGGGTCGAAACTGGACCTTCCGCCGTTTGTCCGGTTCTTCACCCAGCAAGGGCGTGGAAGGTATGGGGAGATCGCCGCGAGTCGGCAGCCAGACGAATTGGTTTTCAGTATTGTTCTTCAGAATCTTGAGGTCGAAAGTGACAGCCTTGACCGCTTTCCGCAGCTCTTTTATATCGCCGGGAGAAACGCCTTCACTCCACAGAAAGGCCGTTCCATTAAAAATGGAAATATGTAGGGCTGTTGCCATTATTTATCCAGTTATTCGTGTACTTTTAATAGTTGTTATAATCACCCAACTGCTCAAGCATTATTAGAGGCCACTCTGGTCCAAAATCGGAATTTAACAATAGCTCAATGAATCATTGATAAAAATATCCTCCTTGTGGGAGATTGTACTTCGACCAAGAAAAACAATATCCCAAAAAGCCAAGGAGGATGCCCCATGCTACGTCATGTGAGTCTGTTCAGTCAACTGGTAGCCTTGTTTGACCGGCAAATAATAGTAATAGGGGACATTCGTGCAGAGCATTCCGGACAATTGATGCGCCTTATGAAATTAGCAGGAATGCCGAGTATGGTCTGGGGTTGGACCGAGATAACATGTTGAAAAAGTAATAAACTACATGTAATTTAATCTTATATATCGCCTTAGAAGAATATTTGCGGGTCTGAAAAGGTGGTATTAAGAAAACGTATTTCGTACGGGACGGCGGAAATGTGCTGGTATCCCTCATAGAGGGCGTAGGGTCATCAACGACGGAGGATGGCCAGACCTTTTATTTCTGGCAGGACGACGATCTTCGAAACATGTTTTTAAAGCATGGTCTTAAGATCTTCGATTTTAACAGGAATGCTTTGAAAGTTAATAGTAGGGATAAGGGTGGCATTCGGGTTCTGTATAGACTTAAACCTGGGTGGACATTTGAACAGGGGGAGAGCAGGTTTTATTGATACGATTCGATGCCCCACCATAGTTCCCACCGTTTTCTGCTTTTGGTCTTTAACGGAACCTCATTGTACGGCGGTGAAACGGCATGCGGCTTGAATAAAAAAATGATCCCCGGGGGACTCCTCACCGGAACCGTATATATGTATCTTAATTTGTGATAGTTTCACATGGTGAAAACGCTTATGACTGATGCCACTGTAAAGATCAAAATATCGGATGAACTATATCAAAACATTCGAGAATACTGCGATAAAAATAGCCTTCGATTTATCGATTTTATTGAAGACTCCCTGGAATCAGCAACTTACCGTGATGAGCTCGAAAGGCTTGTTATTGATGAAACGAAAATTAAGGAAAGAATTGAAAATGAACGGGTGGAATCAATTCAGCGAGGGTTCATCCGAGGCGTAATGGCTACAACGTTCACAATGCGAGGATTTTCTGGCCTTGGAGAAGCTTTAACACCGAAAGAAATCAAAAAGCGATATCATTTCATTCCGGTTCAAGGTGAGCAAATAAAAATGTTTAAGTAAGTATTACTCAAGCATGGAATGCAAAGCCAAACGATAGCTACATTGCCTGGTAAATAACCAGACCGTAGACATACTGGAAGAGATGTGCAAAGCTAGTCTGGAGTTTAGACATGGATGAGTATAAGAAATTATTTTCTAATATTGGCTCTAAAAATGAATACATCAAGATTGCTGTATTGCTAATCTTCGTGATATTTATTTTGTCATCAATCCTTGGGAAGATGGCTACAATTTTAATCGGGGTAATCGCACTATTATTTGCCTGTATGGGAATTGTCTATACGCTGAAAAGAATTACATCTGACCGCACAAATAAAGATAAAGAGCATTGATGATGAAATGGGGTCAAGCGGTTATTGGGAGAATGATACCGTGTCCATTGAACTGATTACATTGAGTGAAAACACAGCGGGCAAGCCCGGGTTTGCATCCGAATGGGGATTAAGTATTCTGGTCAAAACAGATGAAACAACAATCTTGTTTGACACCGGTGGCCGGGACGCTGCTGTGCGCAATGCCGACCGGCTCAATATCGATTTGGGTTTAGTTGATAAGATTGTTATCAGTCACGGTCATGCCGACCATACAGGCGGTCTGGTAAAAGTTTTGGAACGAAAGCACCCCGTAGATGTGATCGCTCATCCTTCTATCTGGGATTTGAAATATGTGAAGAGACCTTACGAGGGGCATCATGCCTTTATTGGTATTCCGTTTAAACGCGAACTATTAGAATTTTACGGTGCGAATTTCATACTAAGCAAAGAACCCTATCAGATAAGTGATAATATCTTGACATCTGGAGAGATTTCAATTGTGACGGATTTTGAATCCATCGAACCAATTTTTTTTACAAAAACAAATAATACCTACACCTCAGATTCAATTCCGGACGACCTTGCTTTGGTAATCAATTCACCCAAAGGGCTGGTGATTATATTAGGCTGCGGCCACCGTGGCATGATCAACACAATTTACCATGCGCGCCAGATCACCGGTGAAAAGCGTGTACACACTATCATCGGCGGTACCCATCTTTTCCCCAAAACAACGGAACAAAGAACGCAAACAATCAATGCGCTTAAAGAAATCGGTGTAGAAAGAATCGGTGTTTCCCACTGCACGGGTTTTGAGGCATCCCAGATGCTTGCTGAGGCGTTTGGCGATCGATTTTTCGGGAATCATGCCGGGAGTGTTATCAGTATAGACTAACCGCCGTATCCTTTTTAGAAATCCAAAAAATTCAAAGGAAAATAGAAAAATGACTTTACGAATCAATCCATTGTGGTGGCCGCTTATGGCGCTTTTGTCACCGGTTCTTGTACCTGTATTACTGGCCAAAAATTTCCGTTTTAAAAAAAATCAAAAACATGCTGCACGGGTTAATCAAGAACGTATCGGCAAAGCAAAGCACTTAGATCTTCCCGCACTTAAATCGCTGGAAGTGTCAGTATTGCAGGAGTGGGCGACCGAGGAAGGTTTTATGGGTGAGCCAGGGGTCTCTTACCTCTTTAAAACTGACCAAGGCTCTTTGCTTCTTGATGTTGCCTTTGGGCCTGATCGGGAAAGCCTGGCCCATAATGCAGGAAAGATGGGAATTGATTTCAGCAATGTTGATGCCTTGGCTATCTCACACCTGCATCCTGACCACATGGGAGGGATGAAGGCATTTCGTTCAAAGGTGCAGAAAGTATTGGTGCCGGAGCAATTGGGAAACCCGGCCGGCAAACCCTGTTATCTGCCTGACGAGGTAAAGACACCCGGATTCAGCAACGAACTTGTCACAGGACCAAGGATGCTCACAGCAGGAATCGCTTCCACCGGCCCTCTTGCCAGGAGTCTTTTCTTTTTAGGTTTAACTGAAGAGCAGGCCCTTATAGTAAAATTGGAGGGCAAGGGACTTGTGATTTTTACCGGCTGCGGTCACCCAACCATAGAAGTAATCCTCAATATGGCAACCAGTCTTTCTGATGACCCGATATATGCCATAGGAGGAGGACTCCACTTCCCTCTCACCAGCGGCAGGGGTTCCTACGAGGGTTTGCCGGGAATCAAGTTGCAGATGATAGTGGGTACAGGTAAACCCCCTTGGCGGCGAATATCCGATCATGACCTGAGCAACACAATAAAGGCCATCAATGCCGCAGGGCCAAAGTATGTATTTCTTTCTGAGCACGACACCTGTGATTATTCGATAAAACGGTTTAAGAATGAACTTAAAGCCGAAACCAAAGTTCTAAAGACTGGTGCAACATACAGGATATGACTGCAAATAAAATTCTACAGGGGTTTGCTTATGTTTAAAAGAGTAACTGAATCCAAAGCCGAAAACCTTACTTACAGTATCCATCTTTCCTGAGTTTTTTTAATCCAAAACAATTTCCTAATTCACATCCTTTTTGCACATCTTTACATGCCTGATCATAGTTGTTCATGATAAACCAGAGGAATCCTCGGGAGACATAGGCTACAGCATATTTAGGATATAATTCAATGGCCTTGCTATAGTCCGAAATAGCCTGATCGTAGTTGCCTTTGCCTTTCCAGGCGATCCCTCGGTTGTAATAGGCACCAGCGGCTTTTGAATTTAATTCAATGGCCTTGCTAAAATCCGAAATAGCCTGATCGTAGTTGCCCTTTTTACCCCAGGCGGTCCCTCGCTTCCAATAGGCTAAAGCATTTCTTGGATTTAATTCAATGGCCTTGCTAAAATCCGAAATAGCCTGATCGTAGTTGTCTTTTATATACCAAATGTACCCTCGAGTGTAATAGGCATCAGTGGCTTTTGGATTTATTTCAATGGCCTTGCTAAAATCTGAAATAGCCTGATCGTAGTTGTCTTTTTTACCCCAGGTGGCCCCTCGATTCCAATAGGCTACAACATTTCTTGGATTTAATTCAATGGCCTTGCTAAAATCTGAAATAGCCTGATCGTAATTGT
>JAOZSO010000501.1:0-2880 GCA_029939655.1 Desulfobacterales bacterium | reverse complement strand
ATTTTTATGTTATCATCTCCTCCGCAATTGATCCGAAATTGAAAAGACCTTCTCTTAGGATTACCAAAAGAAACCTACGACTACATGCCTTAGCGAGAACAAAAGACTTGATCAAGTTCGGCGATCCCCCTCAGGTTAAGACGTTCATTTGTTTTTTAGAAAAAAGGACAATCCCAGACAAACAACGATAACCACCACACAGATGGAAAGGGCATGGGTAAAACCAGACATCGGGTAAAGACCGTTTATGCGTTCGGTGCGGTTCAATATCGCGCCGGTGACCATCTGGAAGACGGCTACACCCAAAAAGGGTGCCGGGTTAAGCAGTCCTGACACCATGCCCAAGGTTTTTCCCGGGGTTGTTTCCCGGATAACACCCCAGAAAACACTGATGAACCCACCCGCTACAAGACCCATCCCCAGCAGCATGACAGATAGACCTACTGCACCGATCCATGAATAACAAAAGGTTATTCCGATCCACGATATTATATAAATGGCTATAATGACCCGCAGGGTTGTTATCTTGGGCCACAAGAGCCGTTCGGAGAGCCAGCCGATCAACGGCGATCCAATGATGAAACCGATGGGTATCAGCATATTCAGTTTGCTGGCGTAGATCCGTGCGATGCCAAGGGAGGACATGAGAAAGGGCGTTGCCCAGAGACCCTGGAAGGTGAGAGCCGTTCCATAAATGCCGAGAAAGATGGTGGCAATCAGCCACAGACGACCCGAGGCCAGAACTTGAATGGCGGAACTTTCTGAGGCGCCGGCCGTGTCAGATGTCGTTGCAGGGGCGTTCCGGTCGTGCTCGGAGGGTTCTTTTTTGTCTCGTGTGAAGACCAATGCCACAAAGGCCAGTATCAGCGTGATTCCGCCGATGACATAAAATGTGATTCGCCAGCCCCAGATATCCACGGACCATGCCAGGGGCGTGGTGGCAATGACGGCTCCGAAATTTCCCACGGACATGAGCAGCCCGATCATAAATGAAAATTCTTTTTTCCTGAACCACTGGGAGAAGGCCTTGATGGCCGGGACATAAACACCCCCGACACCGAATCCGATAAACGTTCTTGCCACAGACGCCCAGAAGATATTCGAGGCCATACCGAACATGAAACATCCCACGGCGGCCACCAGAGACCACATGCCGATTATCCTGATGGGACCCAACCGGTCTGTCAGGTATCCCACCAGGGGTTGCTCGAAAGCATAGATATAAAAATACATGGAAGACATGAGACCTAGTGCCGTGGCATGGGTGTCAAAGGCCTTTAACAGGTCCGGCACGATGACGGAAGTGGAGACCCGGTGAAAATAGACAAAAAAATAGACAACACTGATGACGGAAAAGACCATCCATCGGTGGGGGTCTCGATAGGGTTCGTGTGATGTTTTTTGCATAGTTGTCCCGAAAAGAAAAAGCGCTGCAGCAGTATCATGCAGGACCATGGATATCAATCTTTTTCTTGACAATCATGCAGGAAAAAATCATAATTAACCCCAATAATAAGACGTTGGATGTAATAATTTACTGGTAAATTATGTCAAAGGAGAAAGCTGTTTGATATTTAAACGAAAAATCGAATCGGAATTAATGCACTGGAAAAACGCTGCAAACAGAAAACCGATTGTTTTACGCGGGGCGAGGCAGGTTGGAAAAACATTTATCGTCAATCGATTTGCCGAGAATTTTAATCATTTTATTGGCATCAACCTTGAAAGACCAAAAGAACGTGATCTTTTTTCCGGCTTCAATACCGGTCAGGAACTCCTCGAGCGAATTCTTCTCTATAAAGGCAAAAAAATAAATACAAAGGACGCCCTGTTGTTTATTGATGAAATTCAAAATTCAGCAGAAGCTGTACGATCACTCAGATATCTTTATGAAGATGTAACGGATCTGCATGTTATTGCCGCTGGTTCACTGCTGGATGTTTTTTCAAAACGAGAAGGTTTCTCTTTTCCTGTCGGTAGAGTCAAAAATCTTTTTATGTTTCCGGTTACATTTATGGAGTATCTTGAAACACAAAACCCGCCTCTTGCCGAAAAGCTACTTCATCTGGAGGTATTGGAAGTATCTTCCTCTCATGATTTACTGCTTGAGGCATTTAATACATATGCATTCGTTGGGGGCATGCCGGAAGCCCTTAGCATTTTTGGAGAAACAGAATCTTATTCAGAAGTTCGTGAAGTGTATGACGCCATTTTCATGGGATATATTGAAGATGTAGAAAAATATTCAAATTTAGCGAAAGCAAAGTACTTAACACATACAATAGACAGGGCGCCATTATATGCTGGTGAACGGATTACATATGAAAAGTTCGGAGAGTCTTCATTTCGATCAAGAGAAATAAAAGAGGCTTTTGATGTGCTTGAGCGTGCCTTGATCGTTTATCGATCTAGACCTTCCGTATCAACGCATATACCGGTTATTGAAAAGCTGCGAAAAGCCCCGAAGCTTTTTTTTCTTGATGTGGGATTGGTGAATTATCGAATTGGTTTCAAGGAATTTTTCACAAAACGATCCCTTGACAATGTCTATCAAGGAAGAATATCGGAACAACTTGTGGCACAGGAAATCGTGGCACAGGCATTTCGACCGCCGGCACTTCGGTTCTGGATAAGGGAAAAAGGGGCCGCTGAAATAGATTTTCTTTATCCCTTCAAAGAAATGGTCTTTCCGATCGAGGTAAAGAGCGGGAAGACAGGCAAACTGAAATCCTTGAATCTATTTATGGAGAACAGCCATCATCCATATGCAATTCGTGTTTATTCCGGTAAAATCCGTATTGATCAGGTAGCGCTTTCATCAGGGGAAAAATACTATCTCTGTTCCATTCCGTACTATATGTTATCAAGGCTTGATGACGT
>JAOZSO010000500.1:0-2884 GCA_029939655.1 Desulfobacterales bacterium | reverse complement strand
AAAGATAATCGACAGCCTCCTCAAACGGCATATCCGCCATTTTATAAAATGCTTCCTTACCGATCTTGATTCCAATGGGGCTCTTTTCGGTTAGTATTTGAAGAACGTTGTCGACTTCCACATCCAGCTTGTCTGCCGGAACAACTCGGGTAATCAATCCCATTTCCAGGGCCTGTTCAGCCGTCAGTTTTTCTCCAAGGAGTACCATTTCCATGGCCTTCTTTCTGAGGACATTTCTGAAAATCAATGCGCCGATCATCATGGGAAACAGACCGACATTGACCTCCGGTGTCCCGAAACGGGCGTTGTGGGCAGCGATAACGATATCACAGGCCAGCATGAACCCGGTTCCACCTGCCAGACAATAGCCGTTGACCCGTGCCACGGTAGGCTTCGGGAACGTGGCGATACGTTTTAACAGGTCGGCATAATTTTGAAAACCATCCAGGCCGTCGCTGCTCATACTCCCACCCAGGTCGGCCCCTGCACAGAATGCTTTTTGACCGGCACCCGTGATGCAAACGGCCCTGACCGCCTGATCATTTTCGGCCTGGTCCAGATATTTAAAAAAGAGAGCCACGACATCGGCGCTGATGGTGTTTCGTTGGGCTTCTCGATTGATGGTGAAATAGGCGATCCGGCTCTTGATCCTGTACAATAAATCCTGTTCAGCCATTTTCTCTCCTCATTTTATCCATGGCAAATTTTTTTGGCCGTCTGTCTGAACCGCAACAGCGAGTGCATTCCCCGCGGCTTGTCACAGGGTTAGCAAGCAAATCTGTTATAGACAGAATCATTTGCTGCGAAGCACTGGCGCACGGCAGAACACGTCTACCAGGAATATACTTATCGCGTCATCCGTTGACCAGACCGATACATCGTTGGCCACGCACAGGATATAACCGAATATGAGAGGGTTTTCAACAAAGAGCTTTGTGCCATTGAGGATATAATGATCACCCCGTCATTGAACCGCAACAACAAGCACATTCCCCGTAGCACTATACGGGTTAGACGGACGATCCGACGCGTCCACCGCTTCTCCTTGCTTTTTGAGGCGAAAGCCAGGCAAAGGCCCCTTTAGCGGGCCGGCTATTTTGTTTGCGGCCATTCCCGCCCCGAGGTCTGCGCCGGCTGCCTGGCAGAGGCTTTGCTCCGCGAGGTCTAGGTTGACCGCTGGGGTTTGCCATGGGGGCATGATAATTGAAATCCGTCAAAGTGCGGTGTTCCACCGGCATCCCCATAACCCCATGGATGGCTCTTACCATCTGCCTGTCTTCATCGGTTATCAGGGTATATGCCTGGCCGCTGTTTTCGGCCCGGCCGGTTCTCCCGATACGGTGGATGTAGGTATCAGGGGTGGAAGGCATATCATAATTGATGACATGGGAAATATTGGATACGTCGATGCCGCGGGCTGCAATGTCGGTGGCCACCAGCACCTGATATTTACCCGATTTGAAACCGCCCATGGCATCCTGACGCCGCGACTGGGACAAGTTCCCCTGCAAAGAGGTTGAACGATAACCGGCCTTGGCCAGTTTTCCTCCCAATTGCTTGGCGCGATGTTTGGTACGCGTGAAAACCAGGACAGCATCGGTGCTCGTATTGCCAAGCAACTTGAGCAGAAGCGCTGTCTTCAAATGCCGGGCCACAGGATAAAAGGCATGGCTGACCGTTTCTGCAGGCGCATCGTGCCCAACCTGAACCCTGACCTGGTTCTTTAAGACGTCATCAGCCAGACGACGTATTTGACTGGGCATGGTAGCCGAAAACAATAAGGTCTGGCGATCCGGTTTTGGCAGATGACCCAAAATCCGGCGAATATCCGGCAAAAAACCCATGTCGAACATCTGGTCGGCTTCGTCGAGCACCAGCACTTCCACGTGTGAAAGATCGACGGTTTTCCGTCCAATATGGTCGAGAAGCCGCCCGGGGCAGGCAACAACAATATCAGCACGTTTCAACAACTGAATCTGTCGTTGAATACCAACGCCGCCATAAACCGTAATGCTTCGCAAGCCGGTTTTAACTCCCAGAACTTCAATGGCCTCATGAATTTGTTCGGCCAGTTCACGGGTGGGAGCAACGATAAGGGCACGAACACGTCCGCGCTTTCCATGCAGCAATCGATGTAAAATCGGTAACACAAAGACAGCTGTTTTTCCGGTGCCGGTCTGGGCCAGTCCCATTAAATCACGACCTTGCATAACCTTGGGAATGGCTTGGGTTTGAATAGGGGTTGGTGTGGAATAGCCTGCGGCTTCAATACCCGCCGCAACCGGGGGGTGAAATAAAAAATTTTTAAAATTCAAATGATTAAGTTCCTTATACAAATAGAATTGTTTCTGTTTTAATAATCCCTTCTTCGAAAAGGGCGTTTGGTCTTTTTTTTCCCGCCTGAATCTGCGGGCTTTACTTTAATATTGTTGCCGTCAATGCGATTTCCGTTCAATGCCTTGATTGCCTGATCCGCTTCTGAGTTGCTGGGCATTTCAAGGAATCCGAATCCTTTTGATCTGCCGGAAAACCTGTCCTTGATCACTTTGACATTTTCGACATCGCCAAACTCTGCGAACAAGGATTTCAACGTCTCTTCCGTGGTGTTAAATGATAAATTTCCGATGTAGATATTCATGCAAAATACCTTTCGCCTTTCATTGTTTTGCTTATTTTTCTCCGGAAAAGCAAGCAGTACCCATCATCAAAGGGTAAGTTGTGATTCACGCGCAGGATAGGCATCATGTAAACCCCAACGTTGCAAAAACCGGAGGACTTCAGAGTCAAGGCGTCTAAGGGTGAAGTCGTAGTTTTTTACTTCGAACCCTAAGCAACGCAGGATCTGAAGTTCTCCGGTTTTCCCGAAGGGTAAACAACATGGCAA
>JAOZSO010000499.1:0-2884 GCA_029939655.1 Desulfobacterales bacterium | reverse complement strand
ACGAGATTCCATTAGGGGCAAAAATTATTGCTGTTGCAGATTTTTTTGAGGCAATTACTGCCAAAAGACATTACCGAAATCCCATGCCAATAGAAAAAGCCACGAGATTACTCCAGGAAGAAAGTGGTCTACATTTTGAGGAAAAAATTGTTGACGCGTTCTTTCGATATTTTAACAAATCGATAAACAAGTCAAAATCACCCCCGCTTGCATCATCACTATAGTGAATGACCTGCTGCAAGCAAACAGGATATTATAAATGTAATAAAAATAGGTTAACGGATACAGAATCCCTTTGAGGCAATGAATTCTTTCATATGCGGCCGGACGATCTCACTCATGAACCCGGCCATCTGGCAGCTCCAGGTCTCATCTTTTAAATTGCTGTCACGTGACAGATAATATGCCCGGGTCGTTTCATCGTAGGCATCCAGGACAGCTTCACCCCCATCCGCTTGGTATGTTTCCTTTTTAAAAATCCCCTCAAGCGGCAAACGCGGTTTTACCGGCGGCAGATCATCCGGGTATCCCAGACACATGCCGAAAACAGGATAGGCGTGTTCAGGTATATTCAGCATCTCGCAGATCTTCTTGGGGTTGTTGCGAATGGCCCCGATAAAAACGCCTCCCAAGCCCATGGACTCTGCTGCCAACAGGGTGTTTTGACCGACCAGGGCCGTGTCAACTGTCGCAACAATAAACTGCTCCATATATCCGTTGGCCATTTCCTTTCCATGTATTCGGCAGGCTGCTTCCAGACGGTTTAAGTCTGCAAGAAAAACAAGAAATACCGGCGCATCAATTATCCATTGCTGGGATCCGCTAAATTTTGCAATGACCTGCCTGTTCTGTTGATCATCGACACGGATAATCGTGTAGGCCTGAACAAAATTGGAAGTGGCAGCGCATTGTGCCGAGGTCAGAATGGTTTCAAGCATCTCGTCGGAAATTGCCTTGTCTTTAAATTTTCGGATAGAACGATGTGATCGCATGGTCTCAATGGTCGTATTCATGATATTCACCTTTAAATATTATAGTTATGCAAAATAGAACCTAAAGTGAGCGATTATCGAGGTTGTCGTAGCTACAAGAAAGATGTCGTTTCCCTATAGTGAACTATGCGGGACGGTATCTGACGCCGTAGATGCGGTGAGATCGACAATCGCTCACTTTAGGTAGATCCAAGCGGTTGCGACTGCCAGTACAATCCGGTAGTACCCGAAAATCTCGAGACCGTATTTATTCAAATAATGGATCATCCATTTTACGGACAGAACCGCCGCCGCAAATGCAAACACCAGCCCCAGAACCATGGAACGAATCTCGAGAACCGCCAGCATGTCACTACCGTGCTTGAGAACATCATAAGCCGAAGCGGCGGTCAATGTGACGGCACCCAGCAGAAAACTGAATTCCACCGTTGCCTTCATGGAAAACCCCAGAAACAAGCCGCCCAAGATGGTTGCCAGGCTGCGACTGACACCGGGCCACATGGCCAGGCACTGGGCAACACCTATGAAGATGGCCACCTTCGGGCCGATATCCTCGATCTCCTTCCCCTGATGCAGATCCCTGTGCCGGGTTTTAAAATAAAAAGAGATGAACAAAATAACCCCGCCACCCACAAACCATGCGGCAATGACGGGATAGGTGCCAAAAAGATATTTCTTGATGGGGCCTTCCAGCATCAACCCGATGACCACCGCCGGCAACAGCGCCAGGATCAAGTTGGCCAGCAGCCGTCTGCCATCGGCATCCCCCTGAAACAGTCCCTTCAAGATTTTCTTGAACCGGTGGGCAAACACAAAAAGAATGGCCAGGATAGCACCAAACTGGATGCACACGAGATAGGCATTGATGGCATCTGTTTCTGTAGCCTGCCGCGCCATATCGGCTCCCGCGGTGTGCATGCCGAGAAGGTCCTTGGTTACCAGCAAGTGACCGGTGGAACTGATTGGCAGATATTCGGTCAACCCTTCCACGATGCCGAGAATGACGGCCTGGGTGGTGGTCAGTTGTTTTGGCTCGTCCGCCGGAACCGCGGCAACCGCAGGGAAGACCATCCCAAGGAAGACCCCGCCAATGACTAGCATGAAGATGGGTCGATATTTTCGATATGCTTTCATAGGCGAAACAGCGTACTCGTTTATACTAAAATTAAAGATGGAAGTATAAAAGCCGGACAGCTGCCTGTCAAGCCGATAGACAACTTACCAGTAAATCTCGGCGAATGGTTTCATGATCGTTCGGCAAGTAGCAACACGCTGATTTACCGCAGAATGGTGCCGATGAGCTAATTTTTTTCATCAAATCCAGTTCAAAGATGTGAATCAAGGCATAAAAACCAAGGGGTTTCGATTTTACAAAACAGCGATGCATGGCTCCATATTCAGAATTGATTAGGGCAAAGTCGTTTTCGTTTGGACAGCTACGGTGCGTAGATATCAGGAGGGGCGTGAATGAAGTTGAGAAAGTGCCGCCAGTCCCTGAACAATAGAATTTGGAACGTATAGCGCAATAAAGAAAAGTACGCTTTGCGGGAGCTGGTCTTGAGTCGGCAACGCTGATAAAGCCGGTCGGTTAGCTCAAAGATCTGGTGCATGTAAAACGCAAGCAGGTTGAGTACGAAGAAGTTCATCGACAAGTACCGACTGCCGTGACCATAGTTGTGTTCGATATGGTAGCCTTGGTTTTTGAGGGTGTTGAAGGTCTCGTTTTCGATCTTCCACCGGGATCTTCCACCTTTGACCAAATCCACCACGTTGTGTTCATCCACGGGGATATCGGTCACCCAACTGTTTCGATACGTAATCTTGTTTTTAGGAATCAGAAGGATTTGATGATAGTAGCGGGCGCCATTTTTTGAATTGGCCCTAAGGCAACC
>JAOZSO010000498.1:0-2886 GCA_029939655.1 Desulfobacterales bacterium | reverse complement strand
TGAGTAACAACATTTGTACCACTATGCGTATCGGGCATATGACAATATCCTTGATGATTCTATAAAGATGAACGTCCAACATCGAACATCGAACATCGAACGTCCAATGTCGAATGAAAACAAAAAACCAATACCGAATAATTCTGTTTCTTCATCTTTTCAAATTCAAAATTCGATGTTGGACGTTCGATGTTCATTCGTTCTCCAGCATTGAAACAATTTAGCGCTTTACGAAATTCTGATTTCTGAATTCTTTGGTTCATATACTTGGTGATAAAGCCTCTTATAGGGGCAACCCAGTGCCGGGTCCTTTGGACCCGGGTAGCTACTTGATTAAATTATATTAGGATACGATATCTGGAGCACTACGCATGCCCTATCCCATCTCAACACTCTGGAAACGTAAACAGGTCGATCTGAAAGATGCCATCGACAATTGTCTGACAGGGGCAATTGACATAACCGGCAGAAAGGATCCGATACCGGTTTTTTTCCGGGCGGATGACATTGGTGTTCCAGGGAAGCAGTTTCGCGAGCTCATTCATATCTTTGCCCGTTATCATGTGCCGCTTTCCATGTCTGTGGTGCCGGCATGGCTGACAGCGGCTCGGTGGAAGGGCATTGAACAGCTCTGCCAAAAGAATTCAAATCTCTGGTGCTTTTACCAGCATGGCTGGCGACATGTGAACCATGAGCCGACCGGTAAGAAGCATGAATTTGGCCCGGCGCGGCCTCTATCGTCGATGGAACATGATCTTATGCGCGGTCGCAAGCGACTGACGTCTTTGATGCAGGATACTTTCTTTCCGGCATTTACACCTCCCTGGAACCGTTGC
The DNA here is from genome assembly GCA_029939655.1 of Desulfobacterales bacterium. Classification (GTDB taxonomy): domain Bacteria; phylum Desulfobacterota; class Desulfobacteria; order Desulfobacterales; family B30-G6; genus B30-G6. Next base: position 2,050 of record JAOZSO010000498.1, on the reverse strand, counting down.
TCAAAAGAGGCCTTGGATGTTCTCAAGGCCTTAGGCTACCGGGCGCTTTCCAGGAGCCGGGGCGCATCTCCCCCCGCTCCGGTCGGTATGCCTGATTTCCAGGTAAACGTGGATTTGCACACCAGAAAGGAACGCACGGCTGCTCTGGGATGGGAAAAACTTTATGCTGAGCTGACCGCAGGCATTGCTGATGGATTTTGTGGGATCATGATTCATCACCAGCGCATGAATGACAACGCGCTGGTATTTCTCAAAAGACTGTTGGAAAGGATGGTGGTGATGGATGCTTTTCGTTTTTACCACCTGAAGGAGTTAACGGAGGCACACCATGAAACCTGAACCCTTTCGACTTTTCCGATGAGGTTTATCGTGGTTTGGAGTATATACCTGCCCATCGACTCCCGGCTTTCATGGATCTGAACGCACGCGCGGTTTCTCTGGGCGTGATGTCTAAAACATACGGCCTGCCCGGTTTGCGAATCGGCTGGATTGCCACCCGGAATGAAGGTCTTTATCGTAAACTGGCTGCTTTCAAGGACTACACGACGATTTGCAACAGTGCCCCGAGCGAGTTTCTTGCAACGCTGGCTTTGAACCATCGCGATGCCATAGCCCATCGAAATCTGGAGATTATTCAGTCTAACCTTCAACTACTGAGTGCTTTCTTCAGTGTTCATGAAGACCTGTTCGGGTGGCAGGAACCCGTGGCGGGTCCCATTGCGTTTCCCAGGTATTTGGGTGGGGGATCTGTCGATCAGCTATGCCGTGATCTGGTAGAACAGGCCGGGGTCCTACTGGCGCCCGGGACACTCTATAGCGCAGGGCATGATTGCTTCCGTATAGGTTTCGGCCGTCGAAATATGCCTGACTGTCTCGAAAAATTGGTGCAATTCATTGCAAAATTCAGAAATCACTATTCCTTGTATTGAAGACAAACCGAAAAATGCGGGATTAGATTGTTTGGCTTCCGTTTTTATTCCATGATGTGTTCATAATAATTACGCTGCCATAATTTACCAGGAAACGGTGTCCACCCGTTTTGACGAATTACCGACGGTCTTTCGGGTACCCACAAGGGGCACCCCTACAATGGCAATGATACAATGGATGTGATTTGGCATGATGACATTTTCGATTAATTCGATATTGGAAAACCGCTGGGGCAATTCATTCCAAATATTCGTTATCATCGACCCTTCGTTATTCAACACCATTTTTTGGTTTACGATTTCACCGAACAAACATTTTCGGTCCTTTGTACAAATGCTGATAAAATATGCCCCAGCTGTTTAAAAAGAGTGGTAATGGCCTGCCCCCGATTTTTAATCAGGAGGTCAGGCTCAATTTCCTTGATAAAAGTCGAGTTCTTGAATGTTTCCATGACCTCCTGATTAATCCCCATATACGCCACCTGGATTTTTTAGGTGACTTAGCAAGGGCTGTCCGAGAAAGAGGATTTCCGTTTGATGGCTGCAATGGCGGAAGTTGCCAGGCTCGTCACTTTGTGGGAGGTCATCCGGAAATCAGTGTAAAGTGAAATCAGTGTGTCGTCCAGGATAAGTTTTTCTAAATATGGGATGGCGTCGGTGTCGCCGACAGTTCCTGCAAAGCAGGCTGCCAGTCCTCTGTGAAAAGGATCACTTGAACTTAAAAAAGGTAGGACAAAAGATGCTGCACCGCATGTAAGAACTGGATTTGCTTCGCTCAACCGAAGAAGGCCCCATAGCAGACCCCTTTGAAGCACACCGTGTTCAAGGAAATTACCATGCGGCAGGACGTAGGAAACGAGGATTTTAGAAAATTCCCGGGCCATGAGATCGCTGCGGGCCATGATATCCCCCATGGTTTCCGGGGACCCCCATCCGATTCCGCCGGACTCATCGTTCAGGCTCCATATCAGGCGTCTCATGATGACGCGTGCAGATTCCATATTTTTATCTGCAAGTCCTGCAGTGACCACGCCCATGGCAGAAACGGCGTGCCACCTGACGATTTCGTCTGTATGGTAGAGAAAGGAAAAGAGAGGATTGACAACCTGTCTCCCAGGCAG
>JAOZSO010000497.1:0-2894 GCA_029939655.1 Desulfobacterales bacterium | reverse complement strand
TATTGTATATAATAACAGCTTATTATCTATACTTTGCCATGTTGTTTATGCAACTGTGGGGATAAATCCCCTGGTTCAGGTTCTATCTGCCCCGGTTCATCGTCGGTACCCTCTTCGACAGTGTTGACCCAGTCCATGAAAATCTGATAGCCGACAGCCAGCAGTGCGGCCCCCACAAACATGCCAACGATGCCGCCGGACACCATGCCACCCAGGGCGCCAAGAAGGATGACCGGCATGGGCACCTCCACGCCACGACCGAGCAGGAGCGGCTTGAGTATATTGTCGGCCAGTCCGGCCACAAGCAGATAAATGCTAAAGACGATATTGCTCGTGGTGGAGGCATCACCGGCCCACCACAAATAGGCAATGGCGGGGACTGAAATAATGGCGGCAGGCAGTTGCACAATACCGATGAGCATGACAATAATCGCCAATACACCGGCCATCGGAATACCGGCCATGATAAAACCGATGCCCAGCAATAAAGCCTGGATAAACGCTACACCGATAACACCAGTGGCAACCGAGCGGACGGTTGCGGTGGAGAGGATCTGCAATCGTGGGCCTGCCACCGGATCCGTCATGCGGCAGAAAATGCGCTGTATGACCTGGCTGCCGGACTCCCCGTAAGCCATCATAATCCCGGCAACAATCAGCGCACCCAGGAAAAGGAACACCGAGCCTGCCGTATTCGCTGCAGCTGAAAGAATACGCTTTGCAATATTCTGGAGCTGTGCCCTGTTACTTTCCAGAAAGGCAGGCAGGTTATCGGCTGCCGCGCTCCAGGCGCGATAAACGCGTTTGCCCACAAGAGGCCAATCAGCCACTGCCGGTTTCGGTTTCTTGATCAAGACGGTGTTGTTATCGAAAGCGGTATATGAATCATGTGCATACCTGGCGAAGGATCCGCCAAGCATCACCGTAGGCCCCCCGATCAGCAGTAAAAATGCAAGCACCAAAAGTGTTGCGGCAGTGCCCTGCCGACCCCCTATCCATCTTGCCAGAAGCTGGTGCAACGGATAGAGAGCGATAGCCAGAATCACCGCCCACAACATCAGGTTTGTAAAAGGGGCGAATACACGCACGCACATGATCACCAGAAAAGCGATAAGGCTGATGCGGATCACAACGTTCGTAAAATCGCGAGACAGCAGCTTCCGGATCGTCGAATCATCTATTTGCATTGGGTACCTCCTTATGATGAACCGCCACAGCGAGTACATTCCCCGTGGCGACTCGACTTGAGCTCGCCGACAAGTCTTGCCGCGAGGTTAGCGAAGAAACGCTTTTTAAAGATTGATAATATTATTGAATATTCGATTACATGAATTTCGATGTGATGGTTATCATTTAAATCAACTCTTTTGAAGTTGATCTAAATATTCCGCAAGCCTTTTAATCAGCCGGCCGGAAATAACCTGGACGGCAGAACCAGGCAGGGAATGCCTGATTCCGCCATACGTTACCGGGCAACTTCTTACAGTCCGCCCACAGCGCTTTCAACACGCCGGTTCTTCACGCGTCCACTTACGCCGCTGTTGTCAGCGGTTGGATTGAGTTCTCCATACCACATGGGTACAATCCTTAAAGGGTCGATGTCGAAGTTTTCAACCAGGTAATCCGCCACACTCAAAACCCTGTACCGCGATACCCACAGGTTGGCTTCCTCAGACCCGACGCTGTCCGCATAGCCGTCCATCACGACAAAAGTGGACGGATTGGCCTTCAGGAATTGGCCCAGTTTGTCGAGTTGACCAACATATTCAGGTTTGATGTCCGCACTGTTAAAATCAAACAGGATATCATCCATGACAAATCCCACCACTTTTTCAACGAGCTTGAGCTTCACGATTGAAGTTTCCAGAATGTCAAACAATGCCCCCGATACGTATCCGGGGTTGCGCAAAAACGCTTCAAGGGGAATGACCCGTGAACTGGCATTGATAGAAGAGACGGCCTCGAGAAGTTGTTTTTCGTCCTCGCCGGTGGCGCTGCTGATCACATAGAAAGAAACATCATTTTTTTCGGCGATTTGCCTGGCAATCTCTTTGGGTTTCTTGCCGACATCGCTCACTACAAGCTTGCCGTCACTGAAAAGAAGCACCACTGTTTTCCCGGATAGCCCTGCGATAATCGTTCGCAACTCGCTCAGCCCTTTTCTCAGGTCGGTCCCCCCTTTGGCTTCGTCGGGCAGTTGATCGATGGCATTGCGAAAGCCTGCCCGATCATAACGCTGCATCTCGGAAATAGCTCTAAAGGGACGCGTATACAGATAAAGACCTGCAGTAAATCCCAGGTCCGGCAGCAGCTCGTTTCTTAATTTCAGGAATTCTTTGGCCACTTCCAACTTTGATTTGTTCGTGCCCGGAAACGTTTCCTGCATGGTTTTGGAAGAATCGAACAAGATGATAAAATTGTCGGCATTCTTAATAAAATCAATCTTGGTCAAAATTTCCCCCTGGATCATATCTTCGGTAATAATCTCCACAGCACCTGCCGTGCCAACACCCCATACCGCCAGTGCGGTTACCAATAGAAACATAATTACAATTTTTCTCATAGCCTTTTACCCCTTTTATTGATTATTGTTTTATTCTCGTAAAGAAACTGTACCATTCCGATTAACTTGCAATATCATCACAGTTTGCCGACTTATAATGGTCACTGAATAAGTTCTCGTCAAGTTTTATGATATATTCAGGTTAGACTTGTTGGCATTTACCCACTCAGGTGATCAATAAACGCTGCGATGGTCCGGTACACCCTGTCTGACCCTTCGCCCAGAAGAATCCCGTGCCGGTCGAAATTGAAAAGGGTATATCTTTTATCCACCGATCCCAAGCGCTTGAATATCTTTCGCGATCCTTTCGGATTTACGACCGGATCGTTCT
>JAOZSO010000496.1:0-2897 GCA_029939655.1 Desulfobacterales bacterium | reverse complement strand
GCTCATTATAAACTTCATAAAAACTTCTAAGTATAATATCTGTAATTTCTTTGTGCTTAAACATAGCTGTGTTCATCTGTGTGAATCTGTGGCTGAATAGTTACCGTTTTTCTTCCTCTTTGATATAGATCAAAATATTCTCTTCAATCATATTTTTCATTCCTGGACGGGACACCTCATTCACTTTTACCAACTCAATATTCTTTATATTGTAATTCTGACGAAGATGCTGGAAAAGTGATTTTACGATAATTTGTTGCACCTCGGGTGTGTTTACGTATCCCATTTTCTTTTTGCTGGTAACATGTTCTGTGATTTCACAGATGCCCGGACAATCTTCCGGGGTGTTTTCCATATTCCTGGTCCGGAGGAGGTCATCATCCTTTACTGAGAGATCATGCTCCAGGGGGCGCCCGGTGTTGAGGCAATTTCTATTCACTCTAAGTCTTTCATTTATTACCGTTATAATATCGTCTTCAGAGAAAGACATGCTCCTCTCTGAATCTTCAAAAGAATGGTCGGGATAGGATTTACCGACCATCTCCTTCACGTTTTCCGATGCAGAATCATCGGCAGGAATATTTTCCTTTTTCTGTGATATAAAAATATCCGCAATGTCCTCAAGACCCCTGCCAAGACTCTTCTTTTCCATTTAGGATGTCCTTTTACCCGATTTCCAAAACCGAATTATTTCCCCCATAGGCATTATTTATATAATTCGAATTAGTGTGATCTTCGATCCATTCATCATCGACAATAAATCTGTATTGATAGGTGCCCGGCTTGAGGAAGATATTCTTTGCCCACGTGCCATCTTCATCACGTTCCATAAGAAAATCATCGGTTGGGTTCCAATTATTAAAATTGCCTCCGATCTTTACGGATGTTGCTTCAGGTCCATAATAGGTAAATCGTTTTTCAAATTTCGATTCCAAGAACATCGGTTCGTTATCCTCGACGGCCAGGTTATGTCCCGTTCCTTTCTCTATAAGAACCTCCTCGGCAAGCATCATATAATCTTTGGAGCCGCTCGCTTTTTTTGAATAATCTAAGATCGATTTCCCATGCCCAGCAGCCTCCTTCAAGGTGACATTGGAACGAATGACCGTTTCAAACATGGTGTCACTAAAATGGTCTCTAATATTTTCCAATACTTCCCTCGAGATTCTTGTCCGCTTGTCAACTATTGTTCCAAAAACTTTTACATGGATTTCATGTCCTGTTTTCTTTTTGATGGACTCTATGATTTCCATGAGTTTGCTGATTCCATGCAAAGAAAACAAGCTCATTTCTATTGGCACTAACACTTCTGATGAGGCAATAAGAGCGTTAAAAGTCAACAACCCAAGGCTCGGTGGGCAGTCTATGATAATGATGTCATACAATGAATAGATCCGCCTGATTGCATGTTTCAACCGCGTTTCTCTTCCCTCCACCATTGAAAGGTATTGATCCAAGGCGCTGAGTGAAATACCTGCGGGCACGACATCAAAGTTTTCAGAAACGTTTTCAGAGATATCGACAAGCGATAGTTGGCTGCCGTTGGAAAGTTTCAGGATACTAAAGACTGTATTCTCATTATCGTTGGTGTTAATATTCAGCCCCAATGCGACGTGACCCTGAGGATCCATATCGATTAAAAGCACTCTTTTACCTCTATCAGCAAGACAGGCGGATAGATTGATTGCAGTGGTCGTCTTACCACAGCCACCTTTTTGATTGGCAATCGAAATTGTTCTCATTTTCTTCAGTCCTCCTCATTCGTGTAATTTGTAAAATCGGATGAAAAAGAAGATTTAATGCACATGGTTTCCAATCATCATTGAATATGCCAAAACAAAAAAACCTCTCAAGAGACTATAAATCCCTTTGGGAGGTTTCAATTAAAATTTTTAGAACCTCTATCATCATGATATTGTCACGGTTAAGAGGTGGGCTTACTTGATATTTAGAAATTTTTTCATTATTGTATCCCACTACATGTTGTATGTCAAGGATTTTGAATACAATATATAGTTGAAGATAACATCACACCTGAATTATTAACGACTTGTATAATGAAATTAGAATGAGATATTTGACATGTACATGCACCGGACATAATTCTGTTAGGATTGTGTTTTTCGGATATCACAAACTACCGTTATGAAAATCGTTGCACCCTTGACCCATCGACCTAAATCGTGTATTAATGCTTATAACATGCTTAAAACACATATGATCTGACACTGACTTTCATTATCGTTTTCGATCGGGTCTCCTTTTTGATCTGTAGCTCTTCTGTACGAAATATCATTTCCTATAAACACCTGACCTTTCAACTTTTCATATTGGATCTCAAAATATAGTCCAAAAAGAAAGGAGTCCCCATGAACGGAAGCACCATTAAAATTAGACTCATGAAGGCTGATGATTTTGACGCTGTGGTTGGGATTGACGAGAAAGTACTCAAGGTTTCCCGGCTAAAGTACTATGAAATGAAGTTTGATAAACTTTTTTTATCCAAAGAGTTTCTGCCCACATCACTTGTGGCAGAGGAAGAAGATGGAACGGTGGTGGGGTTTGTAATGGGGGAACTCTATATGGGAGAATATGGTATTTCCCAGGATGGCGCAACCTTAGATACCATCGGCGTTGATCCCGATTACCGGCATAAGGGAATCGGTGAGAAGCTGATTGATGAATTTATAGATCATTTGAGAGATCTCGGGGTTAAAAAAATAAACACTTTGGTCGACAGGAATGATACAAAACTAATACATTTTTTTAACGCGAACCAATTTAGTCCCGCCAGAAGCATTGTTAACCTGGAGCGAAGGCTTTGATGTTGGTGATACCTAAGATGAGGAAATCTATTCATTAAATATGGATAATCTTTTCCACAAACAGGCATAACT
>JAOZSO010000495.1:0-2898 GCA_029939655.1 Desulfobacterales bacterium | reverse complement strand
CCGGCAGGGCGTGAAAAGACCATTTATGGATGGACACTAACTAAACGGGAACAACTCTCATGAAGATTCATTACACTGTCTGGGTAGCCATCATCCTCCTGGTAATTTCCGGAACAAGCTTTGCGGAAACCCCACACCAGTTGGGGCCATTTATCCTGGGCCATGATATCGCCGAGTTTGCCGATTTTGTCCAAATGGATACGTCCCTTCCCATTCGACACATGGAGAGTATCCGGGAAGTTGAAACAAGGCCCATAAAAGGGTTTAAAAGCGGCCTCATCGCATACGGCACCTGTGCCGCGCCAAACCGTGTCGTTCGGATAAAGCTCAAATACAGTGACGGCAGCAAGTCATTCTATAAAAAGTTGAAAAAACGCATCGATTACCGCTTCGGCAAAAGTGACGAATACAGGGGCGACCCCTTTCACATCGTCATCGGGTGGAAATGGTCATTCATGGATAAGGATAACAATAAAATCAGCCTGATCCTGCAGCACAATGCCAGGGATGAAGAAGAAAAAATAGGCAATGCCATCAAGCTCACCATGACCAGTCTGCTCGAATCGGACTGGGAATGTTACAAGAAAAAGGCGCCGGCGGAACAGGCCGGCGGCAGTGCCTCCGAAACGCAGGAGCTTGAGCTCGAACAGACCGGGTGGGATCTCTTTATGCCCAGGTAATCCGGCAAATTAAACAGAATAAATAACCGGAATGCTGAAAAAAATCGCCTGGAATGGCATTCACTTATCGGTTCCATCCACATGGGAACTCGGCCGGATTGACACCCGGCATCTACTTTTCGACAATCATGCCGGCCCCGCCATGGAAATCAAATGGGGGCCCGTGAAGGGTCATTTCTCCCACCGCTCACATCTAAAAAAACTCATCGCTCAGCAAAAACACCATCCGGACAAAAACCTTGAAGAATGGCATCTGCCCCCCACCTGGGAAAGCGCCCTTTCAAATTTTATCGCCAAGGGATTTTCCTGGCAGTCGGGGGACGAAAATGGGCGGGGCGCCATTCTGTTCTGTCCTTCCTGTAAGACCGCCGTCATGTTCCAGGTTTTCAATATAGCCGACCACATGACCGGTGAGGCAATCCTTAAAACGTTGAAAAGTCTGCAAGACCACCGAAACGATGACCAAACTGCATGGATTGTGTTCGATATACACGCCCTGTTGCCCAGGACCTTCCAACTGAACGATTATCAATTTAAGCCCGGCAACTACAAGCTTGCATTTACCGATGGATTTCAAACGGTAAAGCTGTTTCGCTGGGCGCCGGCATCTGCATTTCTGTCGCAAACCGATCTGTCACAATTTGCGGCAAACGCCCTGGAATTTAACCGGGAAAACCTGGTAACGACATCATTTCTTGAACACCCTGCTGTAGAATGGCGATCAAACATAATTTCCGGGAGGGACAATTGGCTATACCGGTTCAAGCCAAAACCGGCCTTTCATTGGGTACGCGTTTGGCATGTGGCCGAAAAAAATCGGATTCTGGGAATTCGCATAGACAGCAAAAAGCCTATTGACGCGAATATGATGATGAGTATCTGTGCGAATTATCGCCTAAATCCTGTTTGAGATAGATTCATGAAATTTCTGAATAAATATTCATCCACTTCACAATTGACAAAACGTCAGGCACTCACCCTGATACCTGTCAAGAATATTGAAAGCTCTGAAGAAATCCTGAACTCCGGGGTTGTCGTCATCCGCTATCCCGTCACCATGCGGCCCTGGATAGCGAAATGGATCCAGCGGTTCAAGGAACCCTCTCCACAGATTGGGTCACGGAAACTGCAGTTAGACAGCCTGGGAACCGAAGTCTGGAAAATGATCGATGGGAAACGATCGGTTCGAGATATCGTGGACACTTTTGCCGAAACCCATCAACTGGAAGGCCGGGAAGCAGAGGTGGCCGTCACACAGTTTCTCAGGAATCTGGGCAAACGAGGGTTGATTGGCTTACAGGGATAAATTTATAAACAAATTAGGTGATTAGGCTGTAGGCGTCTAACAGTCTATAGCCTAACAACCTACAGTCTAACAGTCTAAAAGCCTAAACAGCATTTGCAGTTAAAATGCGTTAAGCGCCTCATCCATACTTCCCACAATCGGCAGAAACGTATCGAAGCCGGCGATTTCAAAGACTTCCTTCACATAATCCTGCATGGAGCAAAGCATGATCTGGCCTTTCTCCCGGTGGAGTGCCTTGGTCGCCTTTAAGATGACGCGTAGTCCCGCACTGGAAATATAATCGATATCTTTGAAATCGATTACCATATGTATCGATCCGTCCGATATCGCACAAAAGATCTTTTCTTCGAAGCCCTGGGACGTATTGGAATCGAGTCGACCGTTAAGCTTGAAAACACTGACAGCATCCTGCTTTTCTTCAATTATTTCCATCGGCATACCTCCAAAACCACTTTATAGGTTCTATCCCTCAGTCTTCTTTTCGTATTTTTCGTCTGAGAACAAGAATATTTTTATCCGCAACCCTTTGATACTGAATATCGTCCATCAGTTTTTTAATGAGATGAATTCCCAACCCACCGATCTTGCAATCCTCGATACCACACTGAATATCAGGCGTTTCGGACTCCAAGGGGTTAAATGGAACACCATCGTCCTCTATTCTCATCTGCAATTGATCTCCCTCAACAGTGATGCTTACTTTGATGATATGTTCCTGACAATCCTGGAAGCCATACGAAATAATGTTGGTGAACAGTTCATCGAGGGCAAGATTCATTTCAAACATGGACTTGTCCGAAATGCCGATAGATTGACCTATCTCTTCACAATTATGGCATAATCTCTCCAACTCGGACTGATCGTTTTTCAGCTCAAAGGAATAAAATTTCTTGGCCATCTTCCTTCACCTTC
>JAOZSO010000494.1:0-2899 GCA_029939655.1 Desulfobacterales bacterium | reverse complement strand
GCTGCTCTGCTGTCCATTTCGTTTCACAGCTATTTTGACTTCAACATGCACATTCCTGCCAACCCATTGACCCTGGCAGCCATACTGGGTATCGGATATGCTGCCATTCATCGCCAGGGACACGGGTACAGTCAGTCTTTCTTCTACAAAAAGCGAACAATTCGGCTGACCTGGATTGGGCGCGCTGCCACCTTCAGCCTGGTGTTGTTTGTTTTCGGTTTTTCAATCTACTGGTCCGGCAGGCATTTTCTGGCCGAGGCTGCCGGACCCACCGAGTGGAACTCCACCATGAATTTGAACTGGAACCCGGAGATTGCCGACATTGACCGGGCAATAACGTTTAATCCCGGCAATTTTGAATATCATCACAAACGGGCCCTGCACTTCATGGCATTGAATACAGACAACACTGAAGAAAGAAGAATGTTTCACCTTGAAGCTGAAAAGAGCTTCTTGCAGGCCCTGCGCCTCAATCCCACCCGGGGAATTTTATGGTACAAGTTAGGAAATCTATATTCCTTTAAGCGTCATGATCTAACGGAATATCTGAACAAGTGGCTGCCTCTGGCGGACCAATGCTTTGATGCGGCGATTCAATGCACTCCAAAAAATGAATACCTGCTGTTCAATATCGGCAGATACTGGGTCTGGCGTTCCCAGTTGCTGCCAAAAAAAGTTTTACCGGTGTTAAGGGATGATCAACAGCTGTTTCAGGACGATGGAATTGAAAAATTTCAAGACCTGCTTCAGCGATATCTTGTCTTGAACCCCGACGCCTGGAAAGACGCATTCGAAAGTGTGTGGGAGAGTTATCCACAGGATCGTGTTGTTTTCGGCATTGTCCCGCCGGAAAACAATGAACTTAAAAGCCTTGTGATGCAGGAAATGGCGAAAAGGGTGAAATAAGTAATGAATTTCTTGGTGGAAATGTAGGATGTTGGATAGAAATATTTAATAGTAAACTAAAAACAACTCTTGACACAATTCTTACCAATTGGTAGCAATCATTTACATAGATAGTTTGTGCAAAAAAGGCTTTCATGTATCGAAGCCGAACAGAGGAGAACAGTATGAATAGACTAAAAAGGCAACTATCTTTATGGACATGCTGTACATTGTTGGTACTTCCTTTTATCATGACCAGCCCCTCATATGCACAGTGCACCATGACCTCCGAACAACTCGATAAAGTAGTGGCTTCATGTGGTTCAGGCGACCTGGATTGCTTTGTGTCGCTTGCAAAAGACAACATGCCCTGCGCCGCCAACATTGCCTGGTATTTCATGATCATGAACGCACCAGACGATCCGAATGCTGTCCTAAAAAGATTTCTGTCTGCAGTTCCGTACTCTTACACTTTGGAAAAAAACCTAAAGGATGCCGTCCACTGGGCTGATATAGCGAACCGGAACGAGCAGAAAGCAGGATCCGAGACATCTGCAAACGAATATCCTTACGGGCAATAAATCCACAGCGTTTTATAATGAAAATAGCTGACTATCGGAGTATTGATCGATATGAGAGTGGAGGGAAAATGAGCATACAAGCAGCAAATAGTCACCCGGTAAAAGTCTGTATTTTACTGTCAGTTTTCCTGATGCTTGCGTGGACTACCTCGGCATGTGCGCAGGACCACCTTCGTTTCGGGACCATTGGACTTGAATATGGCGGTGAATTCAATGACAATATTTTTTCTGATTCAGACAATGAAAATAGCGATTATATTCACCACATCATCCCCAGTATAAAACTAGCCTTTCCCGGCTCAAACCCGGGTAACTACATGAAAGCCAATTACCATGTCGACATCGCTCGATACGACGATTATTCAGATACGGATTACGAAGATCACAGATTTTTCGCCGGTTTCGGATACCGCTCCCCTGCCGGTATTTATGTAATGGCAGACGATTCATATCAACATACTGCCGATCCTTACGGATCTGAAAGCACTTACAACGAAGGCGTTCAAACAGAGCGCTGGAACAATACGTTCGATATAACTGCCGGCTACGATTTTTCCGATACCTACACGGTGGAAGCTTATACTCACTACTTCGTTGAGCGATACAATAAAACGCTTGATGAATACCAGGACAGGGAACGAATCACGGTTGGCGGCTTGGCCCTTTATCGGTTCAACAAATTGCAAGTCCTGGGCGAACTTCGTGGGGTTGCCGTGGATTTTAATGAACAGGAAGACGGCACCGAAGGATGGGACGACGACAACTCCCAGAATCATACCATGACCGAAGCCCTCTTCGGTTTTCGGTTTCAACCTGGCGGGAAAATTGTCGGGAACGCCAAAATTGGTTACCAAACAGTGTCATTTGACAACAATGAAGATAAAAATGGAAACAAATACGACGATGACTCCAAGATGATTGTTGAAGCAGACGTGAATTATTTTTTCAGCGATCGGACATCCTTCAATGTTTTTGGCGGAAGAAGGCGGAACATGTCTGTAACTGCAGGTGATGCCGATGATGTTTCCAGTTCTTACATGTATACCTACGGAGGCCTTGGAATTACCCAAAAAATGATGAACAGATTTTCCTTGAATGTTGAATATGAGAGAAATGCCGAAGACTATCTGGATGTCAGCTCGGGTGATGACGACAAATTGCTGATAACAAATATCCTGCGAGGTGGTTTTGACTATGATATAAACGATTGGCTGGACGCGGGATTGACTTTTTCGTATAAAGACAAGAAATCAGACACCAATCAATACGAAGATGATGAATATACCGTCACGCGGTATGGATTCTATATTGAATTGACATATTAAACCGATAATGCCGGACATAATTTTTGCGCCTAAAAAGGGGAGGTCAGTTACTCCCCTTTTTCATGTTAGCCCGAACATTTCATGAAACTTGACGAGGAATTCTTTTTT
>JAOZSO010000493.1:0-2903 GCA_029939655.1 Desulfobacterales bacterium | reverse complement strand
AAAAAAACGATCCGTTAAGGCCAAGATATTGTGATCAGTCAGGATGAGGCGAGACCCCTGTGCGACAATTATAAATGCACAGCGACGACAATTACAAATGCACAAAACCCGATAAAATGAGCAAACTCTTCATCAGTAAATAAAGTTGTATAAATACAGCGAGTTGAGTAATAGTATCCTCCGAAAGGAGGGTACACACTTTGAGTATTATAACCGATCAACAAGTGAGGAGACTGATGGAAGAGATGAACAGCAATGGCAAGAAGGGTTATGCCGCGATGAAGTCGGGAATGAATCGTCGTACGGCAGCCAAGTATTTGGAATTAGGCAAATTGCCTTCTGAGATGCCGGCAATAGAACGCACGTGGCGCACGCGGCAAGATCCATTTGAAGCGCATTGGCCCGAGGTTAAACAGCGGCTTGAAGATGCGCCAGAACTTGAAGCCAAGATTTTATTTGAGCATCTATGTGAAACGTATCCGGGGCATTATCAGGAGAGTCAACTTAGGACATTACAAAGACGCATTAAACATTGGCGAGCAACCCAAGGACCGGATAAGGAGGTATTTTTTGCCCAACAGCACCATCCGGGTCAATTAATGCAGACCGACTTTACCCATATGAATACGCTTGGCGTGCGTATTGGCGGCGAAGTTTTTAAACATATGTTTTGTCACAGCGTATTGACCTATTCAAATTGGCAATGGGGCCGGGTGTGTTTTTCAGAGTCTTTTGAAGCGATCAAGCTGGGAGTGCAATCGAGCCTGGTAAAACTGGGACGCGTGCCGGTCAGACATCGCACGGATGGTACCACCGCAGCCACGCATCAGATAGCCAAAGGGCAAAGGGGAAAAAGGCCTTTTAACGAGGATTACAAGCGGTTTATGGATCATTTTGGAATGCTTGCCGAGACGGTGTCAGATCCCAATCATAACGCCGATGTGGAAGCGTCAAACGGCGCATTGAAAAGAAGGCTGAATCAACACCTGGAATTTCGAGGCAGCCGAGATTTTGACAGTCGTAAAGACTATGAGGCCTTTATTTTTGCTATTTTAGAAAAGGCCAACCGGCTGCGAAGCAGCCGAGTAAGACAAGAGCTTGCCGTGATGAAACCGTTACCGGTAACGCGATTGCCGCTATACACGGAAGCGGAGACGAAGGTCAGAGAAGGCAGCACCATCCGGATTAAAAAAAACATCTATACGGTGCCCTCCAGGCTTGTCGGTGAGTGGTTAACGGTAAGGATCTATGAGGACAAACTGCATGTGTTGTACGCTGGCAAGACTCAGTTGGAAATCGAAAGGCTAAGAGGCAGTGGGGGTAAATGCATCAATTATCGTCACATCATATGGAGTCTTGTGAAAAAACCGGCTGCTTTTGCAAATTACCGCTACCGACAGGAGCTTTTTCCGACTCTGATTTTCACAAAAGCCTACGATGCACTGCAGCAATGGTATAGCCGGTTTAATGCCGACAAGGAATATTTGCGTATCCTTTATCTTGCTGCAACGACAATGGAGTGTGAAGTTGAAACCGCCTTGAATTTGTTAATGGAAACCGAAGTCATGTTCAGCTCGGATCATGTCAAAAAGCTGGTATGTAATCAAAAACAACCGGTTCCGACGCAGCAAGTTCCCCAGGTGAATCTGGATGAGTATAACGTCCTTTTGGATCTAAAGGAGGTGGCATCATGAAAGATCACACGGGCGATGCGTCATTGGACATTCTTTTGAAAACAATGCGGCTGCCATCGATACTGCAACAATACAGACAGGTTGCCGCGCAAGCTGAGCGAGAGGGGTGGGGTTTTATTGGATTTTTAAAGCAGCTGATAACAATCGAAGTCGAGGATCGGCGGGTAAGGAAATTGGAGCGGTTGCTGAAACGATCTCATTTGCCCAAAGACAAAACATTGTCCAGTTTTGATCTGGCTCGGATGCCGACTAAGATTCGGCGCATTGTCCCCGAGCTTTGCAAAGGTGGTTTTGTGGACAAAACTGAAAATGTTTTAGCCTTTGGTCTACCGGGCAGGGGCAAAACCCATCTTCTGTGTGCCATCGGCCATGAATTGATAAAAAGACAAATTCCCGTATTGTTTTTTACAACCCAGCAACTGGTATCTGGGCTTCTTCGAGCAAAGAGAGATTATGAGCTGGATCTGGCAATCAAAAAACTGGATAAGTTTCCGGTAATCATTCTCGATGACATTGGCTACGTCAAGCAGGATCGTGAAGAAATGGAGGTGCTATTTACCTTTCTTTCGGAACGTTACGAACGTAAAAGTGTGATGATTACCAGCAATTTGGTGTTTTCACAGTGGGAGCAAATTTTCAAGGACCCATTGACGACTGCCGCGGCCATAGACCGCATTGTGCATCACTCATTTATTCTGGAAATTCCAGCGCCCGTGACTAGTTATCGGATGGATCAGGCCCGTAAGCGTCATGGCAAAAAAGCTATTGAGTCTGATAAAAAAACCAATTAACCGGTTAGACAAAAGGTTAGGCGTCAATATGATGATGAGCAAATGTAGTTGGGAAAGTTACCGACTCAAGCAAACCCTTAAAAGCCAATAAGAAAGACGCGGTGATGCGGTTATCATCGATGATATCGGATACGTCCAGCACAGCCGCCAGGAGATGGAGGTGCTGTTTACATTCCTGGCCGATCGTTACGAACGCGGCAGCCTGATGATTACCAGCAATTTGCCGTTTTCCAAATGGGAGCAGATTTTTAAAGATCCGATGACTGCCGCAGCTGCTATTGATCGGCTGGTACATCACAGTGTGATTCTGGAGCTCAACATTGAAAGTTACCGGATGGAAGTGGCCAAGAAAAATAAGAGCAAAAAACCTGATGGCCCGGCAAAGGGCTCTAAGTGAGTGGATTTTGAGTAATGGTAA
>JAOZSO010000492.1:0-2905 GCA_029939655.1 Desulfobacterales bacterium | reverse complement strand
AGCCAAATATCTCTGACCTGGCCCAAAGGACCAGGTTTTAAATGACAGAATAAAATTATTTGGTGCCCTCTTCCTTGACCTCTTCCTTGACTTCTTCCTTGACCTCTTCAAAATCAGCATCCACAACATCATCGTCAGAAGCACCGGAAGCCTGATCTGAAGAACCTTCGGCACCGTCTCCACCCGGTTCCTGGGCCTGTGAGGCCTGCTGATACATTGCCTCGGCCAGCTTATGTGAGGTCTGTGTCAGCGACTCACTTAACCGTTTGATTTCGTCGGTATCCTCAGTTTCCATGGCTGTTTTCAGTGATGCGATGGCTGACTCCACATCGGTCTTGGTTGCATCCTCAACCTTGTCTCCCATCTCCTTGATGGACTTTTCTGTGGAGTAGATCAATGCGTCGGCATGGTTCCGGGCATCGACGAGTTCCCGCTTCTTCTTGTCGTCTTCGGCATGCAGTTCGGCATCCTTGACAAGTTTGTCGATCTCTTCCTGGGAAAGACCGCTGGAAGCCGTGATCTGTATGGACTGCTCCTTGCCGGTAGCTTGATCTTTAGCGGAGACATTCACAATACCATTGGCATCGATATCGAAGGACACTTCAATCTGCGGAATTCCCCGGGGTGCCGGAGGTATCCCCACCAGTTCAAAACGACCCAGAGTTTTGTTCCCCGCCGCCATTTCACGTTCACCCTGCATGACATGAATGGAGACTGCCGGTTGACTGTCGGCGGCTGTAGAAAATATTTGGCTTTTCTTTGTTGGAATCGTGGTATTCTTTTCGATAAGTCGAGTCATAACACCACCAAGGGTTTCAATCCCGAGCGAAAGGGGGGTTACATCCAGCAGCAGTACATCCTTGACATCCCCTTTAAGGACACCGCCCTGAATGGCAGCACCGATGGCAACCACCTCGTCAGGATTCACTCCCTTGTGGGGATCCTTACCGAATATCTTCTTTACACGATCCTGTACTGCCGGCATTCGGGTCATGCCGCCCACAAGAATGACCTCGTCGATTTCCTTAGGTGACAGATTGGCATCTTTCAGAGCTGTCCGACAGGGTCCTTCCAGTTTGTTGAGCAGGTCGGCAATGAGTGCCTCAAGCTTTGCTCGGGTAATCTTGATATTGAGATGCTTGGGACCACTGGCGTCAGCCGTGATAAAGGGCAGGTTGACATCCGTTTCCAGGGATGTCGACAATTCCATTTTCGCCTTCTCCGCTGCTTCCTTGAGACGTTGAAGTGCCATTTTATCGGCTCGAATATCGATACCCTGATCTTTTTTGAATTCGTTGGCAAAATAGTCAATGATGCGTAAATCAAAATCTTCACCGCCCAGATGGGTATCGCCGTTGGTGGATTTTACTTCGAAGACACCTTCACCGATTTCCAGAATCGAAACATCGAATGTACCACCACCCAGATCAAAAACAGCGATTTTTTCTTCTTTCCGTTTATCCAGTCCATATGCAAGTGATGCTGCTGTGGGCTCGTTGATAATTCGCAGAACATTGAGGCCCGCTATTTTTCCAGCATCCTTCGTCTCCTGGCGCTGGCTGTCATTGAAATATGCGGGGACGGTAACAACAGCATCGGTAACCGGTTCACCCAGGTATTCTTCGGCTGTTTTTTTGATATTGGCCAGTATGTACGATGACACTTCTGCCGGGCTGACAAGCTTACCCCTCAGGTTGATGCGAACTTCGCCGCTACTTGATTGTTCGATTTTGTACGGGAGTATCTTCATGTCGTTCTGAATTTCAGGCGACCCATAACTTCGTCCAATCAGCCGTTTCACGCCAAAAATCGTGTTTTCAGGATTGGTTATCGCCTGACGCTTTGCAATCTGTCCCACCAACCTTTCATTGCTCTCTGAAACAGCGACAATCGATGGTGTCGTCCGGCCGCCCTCCTGGTTCGTGATCACCTTGGCTTCACCGCCTTCCATAACCGCCACACAGGAGTTGGTGGTCCCGAGATCAATACCGATTATTTTTCCCATCTTGTTCTCCTCCTTACCTTAAATAGATTCAACTGTTTGTTTATATTATTTTATTATTTAATTGTTGTCATCGTTACCGGAACCCGCCGGCGATTTGGAAACAACGACCATGGCAGGTCTTAAAAGTCTGTCATGAATCATGTACCCCTTTTGAAGTTCATTGAGAACGACATTCTCGGGTTGATCGGTTGTTTCCTGTTGCATCATGGCCTGGTGATAGCAGGGATCAAATGGTTTACCGAGCGCTTCGATGGGGCATGCATGAAACTCCTTGAAT
The DNA here is from genome assembly GCA_029939655.1 of Desulfobacterales bacterium. GTDB lineage: Bacteria > Desulfobacterota > Desulfobacteria > Desulfobacterales > B30-G6 > B30-G6. Next base: position 623 of record JAOZSO010000492.1, on the reverse strand, counting down.
ATTTTGAGAAGTTCCTTGAGCGTCAAATCCAGACCCTCCGACAGCTGCCCTTCCTCATTGCTTCCATTCGAAGATTCAATGGCCCTTTCAAGATTATCGACAACACCCAGAAGTTCCTTGACCAGCGAAGCATTGGCATATTTTCTAAAATCCGCCATCTCCTTCCGGGTTCGTTTTTTGTAGTTTTCGAGCTCGGCCGAAGCCCGCAGGAAACGATCGTAGGCTTCCTTGGCTTCTGCTTCCGCCTTCTCGATCTTTTCTTCCGGCGTTTGCGGTGCAGTATCCTTGCGAGACTCATCGCCGGGTTCACCTTCCAATGGGGCTTGTTTCTGAATGTCAGGATCTTCTGTCTTGACGGTATCCTTGATCTCTTCGCTCTTTGTCATGAAGTCAATTTTCTCCTGGCTGTCATCTACCTGCTGGGCTGTTTTCCGTCATTGCCGCTTTCGGAGACTCTTACCGCAGGGTCTCCTCACCTGGGAAACAAGTAGATACCCGGGTCCAAAGGGCCCGGCACTGATTCAACCCTATAAGGGTTAATGTTAAACACATTCATCGTGTGATAAATTCTAAATCCGAATATCGAAATACGAAACAAATCCAAATATCAAATGCTCAAATGT
>JAOZSO010000491.1:0-2909 GCA_029939655.1 Desulfobacterales bacterium | reverse complement strand
TGGAATTCAAGGCTCTGATGGAAAATTCGCCCAAGCCCATCTATTTTACATCCGCAGATTCTGAGGATCTGGGCGTTATTCTGGAGATGGCATCCGATGTACTGGGGGGTAAAGACAGGCTGCAGGAAAAACCGTTTATCATTCACTATGCCGAACCCATCAGCCCCCTGGTTCACTCTTCCGGTGCTGTTGACAAGTTGCTCATGTGTGCGGACAATGGTATTCCCCTGAACTATTCGCCCGCACTTCTGTCCGGCGGCAGTGGACCGGTCACTCTGGCCGGAGCTATTGTGGTGGCCAATGCCGAAGCTCTCAGCGGCCTCGTAATCCAACAACTGAGAACCAGGGGTGCTCCGGCAATAACGGGATTCAGCGCCACGCCCATGGATATGCGCACTGGTACTACCGTCTATGGCAGTCCGGATGAGCGGTTAACCCACTCTGCATGCTGCGACCTTTACCACTATTACGGGCTTCCGGTCTGGGGTGAGGCTGGTTGCAGTGATGCCGGATCCCTCGACGAGCAGGCCGCCATGGAGTCCATGGCATCCATCATGATGGCAACCATGGACGGTTGTAATCTGGTGCACGATGTTGGTTACCTCGGGCAGGGTCTGGCCGGGTCCGTGGCTTCGGTGGTCATGTGCAGCGAGATCATCAGTTATGTTCGCAGAATCAAGCGTGGTTTTGATATCTCCCGGAATCGAATCGGCCTGGACGTTATTCACGAGGTGGGACCGGGGGGTAATTTCCTGGCCCATGAGCAGACCCTGAGGGACTGCAGGGAAGAACACTGGACTCCACGCTTCATCAACCGCCAGAGTCCGGAGATCTGGAAAAAGAAAGGCGGAAAACGATACAGTGAGGTGGTGGTCGAAAAGGCTTTGGACATCCTGGCTACCCATCAGCCCGACCGACTATCCCATGGGGCTATCAAACGACTCGACTCGATATTGGAAAAGGCTGCGGATAGACTGGCCGGTAAACAGCTTTCTGTCTGATAAAAGATGACGGTTTCGTAAAAAGTCATAAATCGTCCGTTAGCGTCATTCCCGCGAAGGCGGGAATCCAGTGTTTTCAGATACTTCTGGATACCTGCCTTCGCAGGTATGACGGGGCCTTGGACTTTTTTCGGGTTCATCAAAAGATAAACGTCCAATATCCAATATCGAATCCCGCCATGGCGGGAAACATCGAATATGGTATTCTATCTTTTTCATAGATGAGATAAAGCGACACGCGGCGCAAGCGCCTGCGCTGTGTGACTGACAGCGACATTCGAAATTCGATGTTGGACGTTGGATGTTCGATGTTCATGTTTTTCTTTGAACTTTTGGGATAGGATACATTCGTCAGAATCGTTGTTTGCCTAAGATTGCAGCGAAAGAATAGGAGAACAATCTGCATGCGATCCAAAACCGTCATCGATAACGGCTCCATCCACACGCTCTGTAGACAGTGTGCACACCACTGTGGGGTTTACGTGCACGTTGAAGACAGCCGGGTGGCAAAGATTTCCGGCAACAAGTGCCATCACGAAAACCTGGGGATGGTGTGTCCCAAGGGCCGTGAAACACCGGAATGGGTATATCATTCAGAGCGTTTGACCGGGTGTCTCAAACAAACGTCAAAAGGCGGCTTTTCGGCCATATCCTATGATGACGCCTTGGATGAAATTGCTCAGAAAATGTTGAACATCAGGGATAGGTCCGGAGCTCGCGCCATGAGCGCCTGGACCGGTGAGGCCATAGGCTTTCTTCAGCAGGAGGCATATGCCCAGCGGTTTATCCATGCCTATGGGTCGCCCAATTTTTTTACCGCGGATTCCGTCTGTTTTGCACTGCGTCTCATGGCTTATCAGACCTGCCAGGGGTACTGGTCCTACCCGCCTGATTTCGAAAAGGCCGATATGACGATTTTGTGGGGATCCAACCCTGCTTATTCTCATCCGCCGTTCATGCAACGCATCAATCGATCCAGACGACAGGGCGGCCGGCTGGTTGTGGTGGATCCCCGGCGTTCTGTGGCGGCGAAGAAAGCAGATCTCTTTTTACAGGTGCGTCCCGGCACGGATGCGGCCCTGGCTCTTTGCCTGATCCGATTTCTGATCCATGAGAAGGCATATGACCAGGATTTTGTCGCGTCATACAGTCTCGGGTTTGAAGAACTGGCTGCATATGCAGAAAAATTCACATTGGCCTACGTAGCAGAGCAGACAGGTGTTTCAGAACAGCTTCTCAGTCAAATGCAGGGCATGCTGCTGCAAAGCCTTCCTCAATGTGTCAGTTTTGTGGGGATTTCCCTGGAACATCAGACCAACGGGTTCAACACCATCCGGGCCATTGCCTCACTGAGTGCTTTGTGTGGAGCAATCGACATCCAGGGTGGTGAGCTCTGGAACGAGGATATTCAGGTCAACCATCTAAACCCGTTGAGCAACAGGCAGTTCAGAGAGATGGACCCGGCAGGATATGCGCACTATCCGCTTTTTTACGATGTGATGCGCAAGTGCCATTCGCTACCCGGTATCGATTATATGCTCGGCAAGGGGACGTACCCCATTGAGGGCTTGATTTTTTCCGGCACCAATCCCGTGTTGACGAACCCCAATGCCAATAAGGTGGCTAAAGCCTTTTCCACTCTGGATCTTCTGGTGGCCAGGGATCTCTTTATGACGGAAAGTGCTAAACTGGCTCACTACATCATTCCGGCAGCTTCTTTTTTAGAGCGTTCTGAGCTTCATGTTTATCCGGATGTTCAGCGCGTGGCACTGTCACAAAAAGTTCTGAACGTGGAGGGCGTGTGGGATGAGTATACCTTCTGGCGTGATCTGGCACACAGACTCGGTTTCGGGAAAAAATATTTTCCATGGGAGGACGAAAGTGCGGTTAACCGATGGCTTTTGAAAC
>JAOZSO010000073.1:0-11019 GCA_029939655.1 Desulfobacterales bacterium | reverse complement strand
TGGTTGTTCGTTACATTCATTGAGCACGGACAACGAACAACCAACAACGAATATGTAGCATTGACCCTCACGCTATGGCGGGGAGTACGGGAGTTGCACCCGTCTATGTGGATTTAGAGTCCACACGATCTCATTACGATCCACCCCCCGCGATAAAACTGTTAAACGGTATTGCTGCATGCTCAAGACCCGCTACCTCGAGCCGGGTCTCTATTCGGGCGGAATGCCGTTTTCATCCCATCCCTGCAGTTTGAAATAGTCTGTCAACATTGTCTCGAATTCTTCTTCTGTTAGTACCTGGCCTGTTTTCTTGATCTTTTCATGAAAACGTTTGGGCAGCCGATCATCTTCGGGTTGCAGGCCCTCCCTGAGATTGAATTTTCGAATCAGGGTGCTGATGACTGATGCCTTGTTTTTTAAATCGGCTGTCGACACCGTCAGGCCGGTGGTGTTGTAAATGAGATGCTCCAATGATTCCCATGGATAGAAATCCCTGTAGAAGCGACAGAATATAAGTGTGTCGAACAGGGTCAGGCGGTGCTCAAACTCCAGGAAAAGTTTTGCCTTGCCCTCTATCTGATCCGGTTTGATCATGCCGCTCAGTTCCGGTTTATAAAAGGTAGATCTAAGATGGCAGGCCCCACGATCCGAAGCAGCATAAGCGAGACCCATCCCTTTCAAGGCTCTGGGATCATAACCCGGAGGCTCCATTCCCTTGACATGTACGGCAATTTCCTCCAAGCCCCATTTTGCGGCAGCGTATTTGATGCCGCGGGCCAGGATATCCCCGACACCCTCTCTTTTGGCAATCAGGCCCAGCAGGTGGGCGATGGCATCCACATCGCCATAGTCGATGTCATGGACCACTTTTCCCCGCCGGACCGCTTCGATGGTGAATGCACAAAGGTTACCGGCTGAAATGGTATCCATGCCCAGACGATCGCAAATATCATTCAGATAGGCGATTTCCTCGATACTGTCGATCAGGCAGAGTCCGCCGAATGCGTATATGGTTTCGTATTCCGGCCCCTCCAGTTTCAAACCGGCGTGACGCCCTTCCAGAATGGTCGTTTTTCGACCACAGGCCAGAAAGCATTTCAGACAGGCACTCGGTTTGACATCACACCGACTGTGAAAGGCATCTGAATTAATTTTGTCCCAATGCTCGAAGCTACTCTGAGACCAGTAACGTGTCGGAAACGCCCTGGCTTTGTTGACCGGATCGACCATCTGGCTCGTTCCCTTGGTCTTGTAGGAAATTACCGCGGGGTGATCTTTGTTTTCCCTGGCCATGCGAATGGAAAACTTTCGGACCTCCTCAGGGTCATGGAGCGTTCTTTTTCGGTCACCTTGAAAGAGGATGGCTTTAATTTGCTTGGATCCCATGACCGTTCCGACGCCGGTTCTGCCGGCCGAACGCCAGTAATCATTTTTAATAACCCCAAATCGTACCAGGTTTTCAGCGGCTGGGCCGATAACCACGGCACCTGGCTTGCGAAACCCTTCCTCGGTACGTCGATATTTTTCCAGAACCTTGTCTTCGGTCTCATAGGTTTCTAAACCCCAGAGGTCTTGCGCCGGAAAAAAGCGGACCTCATCAGGAAAAATTCCCAACACAATCGGCTTAGCGCTTTTTCCCGTGATGACAATGGCATCAAAACCTGCGGCATCAATGGCTTCCGCTGCTTTGCCGCCGGAATAAGATTCCGCATAAAACCCGGTCTGTGGTGACTTTGTATAGACACCATAGCGACAGGAGCCCCAGACAGGACTCCCTGTAATAGGTCCTGTGGCAAAAATGAGGTGGTTCTGTGGGTCCAGCGGGTCGATTCCCGGCGGGTTCATATCGTAAAGGAGATAGGATGCCAACCCTTTGCCACCGAGGTAGGTTTCCAGGAGTATGTCGTCAACCGGCACGGTAGTAAATGTTTTTTCAGTCACGTTAATCGTGAGTATCTGATGATAAAATCCCTTCACATTAGCAATTCCTTGGCCTTGCGTACACCATCGCTTGCATCCTGGGCATAGGCATCTGCACCGATTCGATCTGCCCATCGTTGGGTTACGGGAGCACCGCCTACAAGGGTCTTGTATTTATCCCGGATACCGGCTTTTTTCAACTCCTCTTCGATCTGTTTCTGTACGGCCATGGTGGTGGTCAAAAGGGTGCTCGATCCGATGATGTCGGCCCCGAATTTTTCAGCCTCGTCAATAAATCGTTCGATGGGTGCGTCCCTTCCGATATCCAGTACATCGAAGCCATTGGCTTTGAATAGTGCCACGACTATGGTTTTCCCAATATCGTGTACGTCGCCCTCCACCGTCCCCACCAGAATTTTCCCGGATACCGTTCCCTTACCGTCTGGAATGGCGGCATTGATGATTTCCGTGGCTTTTTCCATGGCCGAGGCGGACATGACCAGCTGGGGCAGAAAAAGTCTACCTGTTTCAAAAAGATCGCCTACTTGATTGATGCCGGAGATAAAACCGTTGTTCATCAAGTCCAGAGGATCTATGCCTGTGTCGATCCCCTTTTTGGCGGTGTCAACGGCTTTGTCAACATCACCTTTCAGAATGGCTTCCATGGCTTCCTGGTAAATTATTTCAGACATGTTAGGTTCCTTTCAAGCACGGGTTAGGAGAATGTCGCTTTCATTCACGTTAAAACACAAAGAGATCTGCCCGGTATGCCTTGAGGAATGACATACAGTATTCATCCTTGCCGGCAAGGGCTTCAGCGGCAATGATATTGGCCATCATTTTTTTATCCAGTGGGTTGACAATGGCACCATCGAGTCCCTTGGCAATGGCCATGCTCATGAATGTCTGGTTCAGAAATTTTCTGTCGGGCAGGCCAAAGGAGACATTGGAAAGGCCGCAAACCGTGTGAATGCCTTCGAATGTCTTGACAATCTGTTCGATGGCGTTCAGAAAATCCATCCCAAAGCTGTTGGTGGTCGAAACCGGTTGAACCAGTGGATCCACATAGATATTTTCCAGGGGGATATGGTTCTGCAGGAGGCCGTTGACCAGTTTGTCTGCGATTTTCATTCGATCCGCGGTTGTCTCCGGCATACCTTCGTCGCTCATGCAGAGAGCCACTACCTTAAGATCGGTTCCGGCTATGATCGGCATCAGGGTGTCATAGCGTTCTTTTTCAAGGGATATGGAATTGATCATGGCCTTTCCGTTATGGGCTGCCAGCGCTTTTTCGATGGCTTTGGGATCCGGACTGTCTATACAGCAGGGTTCATCGACGGCCGCCTGGACGGTCTTTACCAGCCATTCCAGGTACTCGGGTTCTTTGCCGACAAAAACACCGGCATTGACATCAATAAAATCAGCGCCGGCTTCGGACTGATCTCTGGCGATCTTTGCTATGGTTTCCTGGTCCTGGTTTTCAATGGCTGCAGCAATGGCTTTTCTACTTGCATTGATCAGTTCTCCAACAATTAGCATGGTGAGCTCCTATTAATTGATTTATTGTTCGATCCATGGGGCTTTCAGAGAAAAATTATGTCATTTTTATGAAAAAGCCAAGAAATAAAATGTGGAACAATGTCAGAAACATTAATCCAGAGAAAAACATGAAAGTATCCAGGTGCTTAAGAAAAAGCAATAAGCAATAAGCATTAAGCCGCTTACCGCTTACCGCTTACTGCTTACTGCCTAGATGCAATGCCCGGTCTCCCAAGGGCCATGAATGTCAATTCGGTCTCCAGATATATCTCTCTGTTGCCTTTGGCCCTGGCCTTCTTTTCCTTTCGGGTTACCTGAACCTGTACATGTTCAGCACCGGACTGGCGTGCCTTTTCCTCTGCCAGAGGTGTCATGTGGCGGATTGCATACTGGACAGCTTCTTCGACGCTATTAAAATCTCTGGGACTATTCGGAGAAAGAAGTCGGACTTTCCGGCTTCCGCTGATGGGCCGTATGCGAACCCTGAGGCGTAGAACCGTTTTGCCGCTGACGGCCCCGACAGCATTGGCGACTTCTGCAAATTCAGGAATTGAAAGCCCGGTCTTTAAGATATCCGCCGCCATTGGCATATAGGCTTTTACGGGCGCCCCGAGTGCGACGATGGGATGCTTCAACCTGATTTCAGGAATCAGCTTTCCTTTGCGGTCCTGTTCGAGCGCTTTTTTCAGCAGAAACCCGTCAGTCGGTGCCTGTTTCCAATCAGGCTTCCCGATTTCGTTTGTGATGGCCTTGGATACGATGGCAGCAGCGGTCTTTCTGGAAACGGCTTGCACAACCTGATTGCAGAATGCCTCGGTGGACAATCCAAGACGGGTGGAAAAAAGTTTCCCGGCCAGGAGAGATGCCTCTGCATGCCATTCCTGGAAGTGGCCGAGGGCGTGAAGCGCGTCCGTAGGCGTGAAGCCCGCATGCTGAATCAGGCCGGTTTCCATCAAGTGTTGGATACGTCTTGAAATCCATGGATCCTTAAAGACAGCGGAATTAGTGAAAGTTGTCAGTGGTTGAGGGCCATTTTTCAATTGTGCCAATAGCTTTGCGTCATTTATAGAAGGCCTATAGTTGCCTGCTTTTCCCGGAAGCAGGAACTGGGCTGCATCTAAATCCGGTTTGTCTGAACAGCTCTGGGTTTTCAGCGCTGCCAGCACCCTGTCCGGATATTCACCGGCCAGTTTGCAAAGCGGTATGATGCGGCCGGGTCCGATGACCAGCTGATTTTCTGAAGATACCCGGACATGGCTGTCCCCACCGAGCCCGACGGTATGAACATCTACGGCTTCAACCATAGTCCGCCATCCGCCAATACTGGCTCCATCCGGATTTAACGACGGTGCCCCTTCAATGAGCTCGACAATATCGGTGGTTGTTCCGCCCATGTCTACAGCCCAGGTATTTTTCTTCCCGGTGAGTTTCAGAGCGCCCAGGGCGCTTGCGGCTGGACCGGACAGGACCGTTTCGATGGGGCGCTTCACAGCCCAATTCTCCTGAACCAGGCTCCCATCACCTTTTACCACCATGAGTGGGGCTGGAATGGACATGGCTTTCAGAGTGGCACGAACATTGAAAATCAGATCTTGTATGATGGGAATCAGTTTGGCATTCAGGGCCACCGTTGTTGCCCTCCGGATTGCATCCAGGCGTGTGGAGAGTTCATGGCCGCAGGTCACCGGAAGATCTGTAAGGTCTTCTATATGTTTTTTGACCCTTAATTCGTGCTCCGGGTTGAATGCACCAAAATAGCCCGAGACTCCAAAAGCGCTGATCTTTTTGCGCCATTTTAAAACAGTGCTTCTGATGGCATCTTCATCCAGGGGCTGACGCGCGATGCCCTGTTGGTCATGTCCCCCTTGTAAATAGACAACATTGCGTGTTCCAAGCGCATGCTGGAACCGGTATTGATGGATCAAGTCCCGGTCATACCCGATCAATAGCAGGCAAACAGGAACGCCGTGTCCTTCGGTAATGGCGTTTGTCGCCAGGGTTGTGGACAGGCCGACAAGGCAGATTTTTTGTGGAGAAATGGCTTGGTGCCTGATGGTCATAACGGATGTGATTGCTGAGTGGATACCGGCGGAAAGGTCCTGGTGAGTGGTTAAGGATTTGGCACTCGATAGGATTTTACCGTTTTCGTAGTTGACCAGAACCGCATCCGTGTATGTTCCGCCCGTGTCGATACCCAATACAATTGTCATGCCATGTGCTTTAAAAGGATGTCGAAATGAAAGTCAAGTGGTAAATTAATTGCCTGATAGAAAAAAGTGCTTGCCTGGAAAATAGGGAAGAGGTAATGACATCGAGAACCGGATCCTGGAACAGGTGGATCTTATCAACAGCAGCGCTGCCTGTGTAGGATGATGTAGGCCATGGGATATTTCACCATTGGAGGCGACACCGTCGCGTTCGATAAAATCGTGTAACGATTTTACTTGGAGGTTGTATGCAATTTGCTGAATTTCTAACTGAGCAGGAAGTTGAACAGGTCCATGATGGTGCGCTGGAAATCCTGGAGAAAACAGGTATTCTGGTCAACAACGAAACCGCCAGAAAAATTTATGCCGACCATGGCTGTCGGGTGGATTCGGCCTCGCTCATAATCAAAATACCGCGTGATATTGTAGAGCAGTACCGCAAACTTTTTGTCCCAACCTTTACCTTCAGGGGCCGGGATCCCCGGTTTGACCGCACCATTCCCGACCAAAGGCCCCTGATCGTTACCGGCAGTTCTGCACCCAATATTATCGATCCTGACACGGGTATCGAGCGGCGCGCCACTTCCACCGATATTGCCAACATCGCATTTCTCGTCAACGAGCTTCAAGGCTACGATATATTTTCGATTTCAACACTGGCTGACGATGCGCCTGACGGGCAAATCAGTCTATCACGGTTTTATCCAGCTTTGAAAAACTGTCTGAAACCTGTGCGGAGCAATACACCCGACATGGCGGATCTATATCAGGTACTTGAGCTGGGGGCTATCATCGCCGGTGGTGAAGAGGCATACAAGGAGCGTCCCATTATCAACCACCACTATTGCCCGGTGGTGTCTCCGCTTACCATGGATGTGGCTTCAACCGAGGCCACAATCTATCTGGCTGAAAAGGGTCTGCCCGTGATCAATACCATCGTACCCAATGCCGGCATGACATCGCCCATGACGCTGTTGGGAACGCTGGCCCTGGGGAATGCTGAGTTCCTGGCGAACAGCGTGCTCCTGCAGATGGTTCGTCCGGAGACCCCGCTGATATATACGGTGTTGTCCACCGTCGCAGATATGCGTACGGGAAGTTATACCCCCGGAGCCATTGAGACAGGTATGCTGCAAATGGCTCACAGTCAGATGGCCCGGTTCTACAATGTTCCTTCCGGAGGCTATATCGGGCTGACCAATTCCCATGGCGACGATGCCCAGTCAGGCTACGAGACCGGCATGAGCACATCTGCAGCTGTACTGGCAGGAGCCGACATGCTGAATATGTGCGGTCTTTTGGGTGGTCTCATGGCTTTTGATTATGCCAAGGCCGTTATCGATAATGAAATCGCATTGATGCTCAAGCGGATGTGCCGTGGATTCGAGTCTGGAAAGGACAAAATGACTTTGGATCTTATCGCGGAAGCCGGACCTGGCGGCACATACATGGACAAGATGCACACCATAGAAAATATGCGCGAGACGGCTTTCCTGCCAAAGATTGCATCCCGGGACTTAAGGAGTCTGTGGGAAGAGAAGGGACGCCTGGATGCTCAAAGCAATGCCATGCGTGAGGCCCATCAAATTTTGTCCGGTGATAACCCAGCTGTATTTTCAGAAGATATGGATGCCGTGATAAGGGCACGTTTTGCAGGACTGGTGGATGGTAATGTTCAGTGGGTGCCGGCAACCGACACCTGATTGTCGGTGATGATCGTGGTACTGTGTTTTTCCAGAAGGTTTAGGGCCATCATCCTGACTTGTCCGGGGACGTGGTTATTGCCGGCCATCAGTTCCGGAAGCATTTCAACGATGATCGTTTGTCTGCCTTTATCTGCCAACCAGATTGCCACTTCACAGCCGGCCAGACCGCCGCCTACGATCACGACTCGATCCCCGGCTGTTTTTTTGCCCTTGAGAAGATCGACCGCAGACATCACAGACCCTCGATGAATGCCTGTAATATCCGGAACGATCGGACTTGCACCCGTGGCCACAATCACCACGCCCGGTGATGCAGAGCGGATGATATCCGGTGTTACATCGCTATTCAGGAATACCTGGACGCCGGTTTGCTCAACCTGTCTCTCATACCATACCAACAAACGACGCAGGTCCTTTTTAAATTCCGGCACGGCAGCCGTGCGCACCAATCCACCAAGTACGGCTTTCTTTTCGTAAAGAGACACTCGATGACCCCTTAACGCGGCCACTCGGGCGGCTTCCAATCCGGCGACACCGCCACCGATCACCATGACTTGATGAGGTGTAGCTGCGGGTTCTAAGCGGTAAGCATTTTCTCTCCCTGACGATGGATTGAGCGCACAGGAGATGTGCTGCATTTTTCCATAACGTCCAAAACAGCCGTCATAGCATCCCACACAGGGCCGTATGTCTTTTGTACGACCGGATCTAACTTTGTCCGCCCATTGAGGATCAGCAAGGAATCCACGCCCGATAGCCACAACATCCATCATGCCGTCAGCTACAGCACGGGCTGCAACTTCTGGTTTGTCGAGGCGCCCAACACCGATGACCGGTACCGACACGACAGCTTTCGTATTGGCCGCCATATCCATCATACAACCATGTTTCTGGTAATTGGGCGGGTGCGGCCAGTAGTGGCTTTCGTAGCAACCGGCATCCACATGAAGGGGATCAAACCCGGACCGCTCAAGGTGTTTTTGCCATTTCCTGCCCATGAGCCACATCCCGTCCTACTTCATCAAATGATTCCCCCGGCAGTGCGCCCTGGTTGATGTGTTTCAAATAGTGCTTTAACCCAAACCGGTACTGCACAACCATTCTGTTTCCGACATGATGCCGGATCTTTTCCAGGCAGTTGACCGGAAAGCGCAAGCGGTTCTCGAGGCTGCCGCCAAATTCATCGCTGCGGTGATTCCAGATGGATGACGCAAACTGGTCGAAGAGATACCCTTCGTGGCCATGGTAATTCGATTTTTATTTTTTGCTGTTGAACAAATCCGCAGAATACGTATCGTTATAACCAACTAAAATAATGTTATATACTTCGATAACGGGTCTATAAATATCTTGCTAAGGCGAAAAGGGTATGTTAATAAAAAAGTCTCCTATTAAAATTAAAGTGCATGCGATTTAGAGGCGGGATGAACCTTAACTTTTTTTCCGAAAAGGATCTGGCCCGGACCTATCAGGCCGGCATCGATATTTTGAAACAGGTGGGAATCCGCACCGATTCCGATCGTTTTAAAACACTGCTGTCGGATCATGGATGCAAGGTCGATAACGATGTGGTCAAGTTCACCGATGGTGTTATTGAAAAGGGACTTCAAACAGTTCCGGAAAAATTTACACTCTATGGTAGAAACAACCATAACAGGGTTCGATTCGGACAGGGGGACATCCATACCCAGACATTGGTAGGGGCACCGGCCGTGATCGATCTTTCGAGTGGCCGTAAAAGAGACTGCACCCTTCAGGATGTTGCGGACATCGCGCGGCTGTCCGATGCTTTGCCGTTTATGGATATTGTATCACCGGCCTTTCCCTTGGATGTCCCGCCGGATGTCGTGGGTTTGGCCCAGCTAAGGACACTGCTGAATTGGACCTGTAAGCCGCTTCGGCTTTGCGTCAAATCAGCTGCCGAACTTCCTCGAATGATCGAGATGCTCGCCCTCGTTGCCGGTGATCGTGTTGCCATGCAAAAAAAACCACTGGCTTATATCGAGATATCACCCATCAGCCCCTTGGAGTACGGAAGGGAAGCGGTCGAAGCTCTTTGTGATATTGTCGAGGCAGGAGTACCGTTGGGTATCATTCCAAGCCCCATGATGGGTGCCACCGGGCCCATGAGCATGGCAGGATGTGTTGCCATGCATCATGCGGAAAACCTGGCCGGTGTTCTGGCCAGCCAACTTCTGAAACCGGGAGCGCCCGTGATCATGTCGCCCAGGGCGGCCTTTATGGATATGCGCAGCGGTACAGGACTTTGGGCGATGCCGGAGATGGGGATGATGGCCGCAGCTTCGGTTCAGCTTTGCCGGAAAACAGGTGTTTCATGTACAGCCACCGGCTATTCGACCGCTTCAAAAACCTTCGACATGCAAAGCGGGTACGAACGTTTGTACAATGCGCTGCTGCCGGCCTTAAGCGGTGTCGATGTGCTCGGTGCTGCCGGGTCTTTGGATAATGCCCTGATCGCTTGTTACAGGATGCTGGTGGTTGACAACGAAATATCATCAGCAGTGAAAAGAACCGTTCAGGGGACACAGGTGGACGATGATGCACTCGCGGTGGATATCATCGCAGAGGTTTTCGATCAGCGGACGCACTTCCTGGATCATGAGCATACATATAACCATCTCAGGTCTCCCGGGCTTTGGGTGCCGCCCCTCGGCGACCGTCACACCTATGAAGAATGGATTATTAATGCTCAAAGACTTGAGCAAAATGCAGCCCTTGAAGCCCGTCGTATCCTGAAAACACACGAAGTCATTGCTTTGGATAAGAAGATACGGGTGGAATTGGACCGAATCGTCGATGGGGCACGCTGAACTGCAACAGCGAGCGCATTCCCCGTGGCTTGTCGACAATCGCTCAATTTAGGTAAAAGAAAAAGGAGGTGATTTCTTGAGACGCAATATGCGAGCAGGGAAAAGCAGGAACGGCGGTTTAGAATTCAAGGTCTTTACCGATGATGAAATGGATGAAATTCATCTGGCCACACTTGAGGTCTTGGAAAAGACGGGTCTTTTTTTCGATGATGAAGAGGCCCTGGAGGTTCTCGATGGCGGCGGAGCCGTCATCGATAAAACTAGCCGCGTGGCCAAATTCCCCCCGCACGTGGTTGAGGATGCCATCCGTTCAGCGCCGCCAAAAATTCTGTTGGCCGGGCGCGATCAAAAAAACGACTTTGTTATGGAAAAAAACCGCGTGGGATTTACGAATTTCGGGGAAGGTGTTTTCATTAACGACCCATACACGGGGGAGCATCGGGAGACGACCAAGGCGGATGTGGCTGCCTCGGCTCTGATCGCCGACTACCTGAGTGAAATCGATGTTTACGAACGGGCCGTTGGCGCTAGTGATGTGCCGACACAGTCGGTTCAACTTCACAATGCTGAAGCTTGGCTGCCAAATACGACCAAACATGGATTCATGGGATCAGGCAATGGATATTTGACAAAAAAACTCATTGAAATGGCTGCCGCCATTGTCGGGGACAAGGAAAAACTGAAGGAACGTCCCATCATTTCATTTATTACTTGTCCGGTCAGCCCCCTGCAACTTGTTAAGGACAGTTGTGAAATTATCATGGAATCGGCCCGGGCTGATTTGGCCGTCAATGTTTTATCCATGGCCATGGCCGG
>JAOZSO010000072.1:0-11046 GCA_029939655.1 Desulfobacterales bacterium | reverse complement strand
AAAGTCAGCTATCTGAATATCGCTAATATGTTGTGGACGCTGACAGGCGAAGAAGGCCTGGTTGACTTTATCCGACGCCTGGTTTTCACCATCATAATCGGCAATGGTGATATGCATCTGAAAAACTGGTCATTTGTCTATCACGATGGCATTACGCCTACGCTATCCCCCGCCTATGATTTTGTTTCAACAGTTCCATATATTCCGAAGGACAAATTGGCGCTGACATTATCGCACACAAAGAAATTCGAAGAAATCACCGAAGAACATTTCAAACAATTAGCGGAAAAAGCAGAACTCCCGACATTTCTCGTTGTGCAGACAGTGAGAGAGGCAATTGATACGGTGATATCCGCCTGGGAAACCCATCGTTTACACTATGAATTACCCAAAGAAATAATTGAACGTATCAATAAACATATAAGCAGGTTAAGTCTATAAGTACCTTTTATAGACTGGATCCGTAATGACCTCTCCCAAGATTAACAAAACAGGGAGGAAGGGACGAAATATGAAAAAGGCCCATGAATTGGATTCAGGTGATTTACGCTATTTCTGTGATCCGAAAATATTCAAGTTCAATAGTACGGCGGACATTGACCCACTGGATGAGGTCATCGGTCAGAAGCGTGCCGTCCAGGCCATCGAGTTTGGACTCAATATGAAGAACCCCGAGTACAACATTTTTGTAACGGGTATAGAGGGAACCGGAAAGTCGACTATCACCACCGACATCACCCGAAAACATGCCAAAAGCCTGCCGACGCCACACGATTGTTGTATGGTGAACAATTTTCAGGATCCCTATCGTCCGAAACCCCTGGTGGTTCCAGCCGGTAAAGGATCGATTCTCAGCCGACAGATGGACCGACTGATCAAGAGCCTGAAAAGCAAACTTCCCAAGGCATTTGAGGATACGTCATATCAGAAAAAGATCGGTATCATCCAGGACACCTATCAGAAAAAGGAGACCGAACACTTTTTAAAGCTGGATCAAACTGCGAAGAAAAAAAAATTAACGATCAAAAAAACAGAAGCAGGACTTCAGACCATTCCTTTAAAGGGTGGTAAACCCTTGACCCAGGAGGCGTTCCTGAAACTTTCAAAGAAAGTGCAGGAACAGATAGAAACTGTTGTGCAGGCATTCCAGGACAAAATTGAAACAGCCCTCAGGGAAGTCAGCAAGATTCGACAGGAGCAGATGAAAGCTGTTGAAGCGCTGATGACCGAGATAGCGTTGTCGGTGGTCAGTGAACAGATGGAATTTATCATGGAAACGTATGATGACTGCCCGGAAATAAAGACCTATCTTGAAGACGTCCGTGAGAACATTGTGGGGAACGCGAATGACTTTCTTCCGAGTCGGGAACCGGCTGATAAGGCTCAGACATTTTTGTTTTCAGAGACTGCGCCTGCCTTTAACCAATACAAGGTCAATGTTCTCGTGGACCGCAAAGATACCCTAGGCGCGCCCGTTATTTTCGAACCCAACCCGACGTATCAGAATGTCTTTGGCCATATCGAAAAAAGAACGCATATGGGAGGCATGACAACCGACTTCACCATGGTCAAAGCAGGCTCCCTTGTTCAAGCTGACGGCGGTTTCCTCATCATGGAAATCGAATCGCTGCTGATGTATCCCGTTGTGTGGGAGTCATTGAAAAGAGCATTGCGCAACAAACGTATTTTTATTGAGGATATGCCCGGCGGACAAGGCGTTGCGGCGTCTTCGCTTCGTCCCCAGCCGATTCCGACCGATGTGAAAGTTCTTCTACTCGGGGGATATGAGCCATTTCAGACTCTTCAGAACTATGATTCCAAATTCAACAAAATTTTCAAGGTCCGGGCCGATTTCGATTACGAAGTCGAACGGACGGATAAGACCATTCAGCAGTATGCACAGTTTGTGGCCAGGGTTTGCCAAGCGGAAACACTACTCCCGTTTTCTCCGAATGGTGTTGCAGCACTGGTGGAATTTGGTGAAAAGTATACATCCAACAAAAACAAGCTGTCCCTGAGATTTGGTGCAATTGTCGGCATTGTCAAGGAAGCCGATTACTGGGCACGCAAAGAAAATGCGATGCTTGTTTCCGAAAAACATGTCATTAAAGCTTTTAACGAACACCGGTTTCGATATAACCTTTACGAGGAAAAGATTCATGAATCCTACAGCGACGGGACCGTTCTTATCGATGTGGAGGGAGCGGTTGTTGGGCAGGTGAACGGCCTGGCCGTCCACCAGATTGGAGACATTTCATTCGGCCGGCCATCCCGCATTACGGTTGAAACGTTTATGGGTAAAAAGGGACTCGTCAATATTGAACGGGAGGCGAATCTGAGTGGCAGTGCTCACGATAAGGGCGTGCTGACGCTTTCCGGGTATCTGGGTCGAACGTTTGCACAGAATCAACCTCTGAATCTTTCCATCAGCCTGACATTTGAACAGAATTATCATGAAGTCGATGGAGACAGTGCTTCATCCACCGAGTTGTATGCCATTCTCTCCAGTCTTTCAGGGTGTCCGATTGATCAGGGACTCGCTGTAACCGGTTCCGTCAATCAGAAGGGAAAGGTTCAGGCTATCGGCGGCGTAAATCAGAAAATTGAAGGCTTTTATGATGTCTGTAAAACCAAAGGGCTCACCGGTCACCAGGGTGTCTTGATACCGGTTGCCAATGTGAAAAACCTCATGTTGAAAAAGGAAGTCGTCGATGCGGTCGAAAAGGGTGATTTCCATATCTATAATGTTGCAACCATCGAGGAGGGGATCCAGATCTTGACGGGAACCCCGGTGGGCATACCCGACGAAGCCGGAAATTATCCTGAAGGAACACTTTACGGTGAAGTCCAGAAGAAGCTCAAAAAATATCTTGACCGGGAATTGATGCTTCGATTGGAAGACACGGCCGGGAGGAGAACCAAACGATGATTGTCAAGCAGATCAAGCTCTCCAAAATGGACACTTTCTGTTACCTGGTTGGAGACAAGAAAACAAAAACCTGTGCACTTATCGATCCGGCCTTCGATACCCGGAGGATTCTTAATACTGCAGGACAGATGGGGTTTGAGGTTACCCATGTGATCAATACGCACTGTCACTCCGACCACACGGCCGGGAACAAAGCAGTTATTGTCGCAACAGGGGCAACGCTCCTGATTCACGCAGTCGACGCCGAACGCCTGAGTACGGTCTTGAACAGCGCGTTTTCAAGGGTTTTGGGCGGCAGGTCTTCACCAAACCCGGATGTCCTCCTCCAGGATAATGATGTCATCACCATCGGTGCCTCCAGCCTGAAAACAATTCATACACCCGGGCATACGCCGGGTGGTATCTGCCTGTATGCAGAAGGGCATGTGTTTACCGGCGATACCTTGTTTGTAGAAGCTGTGGGCCGCACCGATCTCCCGGGAGGATCATCAGGTCAGTTGCTGCGATCGATTCGGGAAAAGATCTACACATTGCCAGGTGCCACCATTGTATGGCCGGGCCATGATTATGGTCCGACGCCGAGTTCCACTGTTGCGGACGAAATGAGGAACAACCTGTTTACGCGCTGAGTTGGACGTTTTGTGAAATATTCGGGTTATAGAAAGTTCGAAATTCCATAATGCCATATTAAATCAAAAAAATATTGATTATTTTCCCCTCGTCCTATAACTATTCAAACTTTCATTTCACCAAAACCTGAAACACCAAACACGAAACACAAAACACAAAATATAATTTGTTACAACCAAAATAGGGGAGACCTATATGATTCATGTTGAAAATCTGACCAAGTATTACCGTGATTTTTGTGCTGTCGACAACTTCAACCTGGATGTGCACAAGGGGGAGATACTGGGAATGCTGGGTCCCAACGGCGCTGGAAAAACCACATTTCTGCGCATGCTGACCGGTTTCCTGAAGCCTACCGAGGGTACGATTCAGGTCAAGGACCTCTCGGTGGCATCCGATGCTTTGGGTGTCAAAAAACTGATGGGTTATCTGCCTGAGTCAGCCCCCCTCTACAAAGACATGCTGGCATACGATTATCTGAAGTATGTGGCCGGTATCCGGGGTATCAGCGAAGATAAGATTCCATCGCGCATCCGGTATTTATCCGACCTCTGCGGCTTGAACAACATGATGCACAAGCCCATCGGAGAACTTTCCAAGGGGTACAAACAGCGTGTAGGGTTGGCGCATGCCATGATGGACGATCCGGAAATCCTGGTTCTGGATGAGCCCACTTCCGGGCTGGATCCGAACCAGATCGTCGAAATTCGTGATATCATCCGACAAATCGGAAAAGAAAAAACCGTCATCCTATCCACCCATATCCTAAGCGAAGCTGAGGCAACCTGTGATCGGGTGGTGATCATTCACAAGGGAAAGATTGCCGCCGATGATCGCACAGAGAATCTAAAGGTTGCCGGTGGCCAAGAAAACCATCTCAGATTGTCGATACTAAACGCAGACCCGGAGGCTGTCCGGAAGTTGCTGGGGTCTGTCGAAGGGGTTAAGCAGGTCGATAGGGTAGATGACGCCGAAAATGTCCTTTCAATAAAACTGAGTTATGAAAGCGGAGCAGATGTTAGGGGTTCTGTCTACCTGGCAATCAAGAATACCGATTGGATTTTGACCGAATTAAGTATGGAAAAACAAACATTGGAATCAATTTTCAGACAGATTACACTGGAGAGCTAACATGAAGCAGGTACTTCATATATTCAAAAAGGAATTTTACGCATATTTTCTGTCCCCCATCGCCTATATCGTTATTTCCATCTTTCTCGTCGTCACGGGATGGTTTTTCTTTTCGACTTTTTTTATTTATGACCTGGCCAGCATGCGCAATTTTTTTGCCATGATGCCGATCATTTTTTCCTTTGTGGCGCCGGCAGTCACCATGCGGCTGTTTTCGGAAGAGTTCAACGTCGGTTCCTATGAGCTCTTACTGACCATGCCGGTAACGATTCGTCAGGTCGTGCTGGGTAAATTTCTGGCTGGAACCTTTTTCATGGCCATGATGCTTTTGCCGACGTTGTCATACCCGCTGACCATCTCCCTTCTGGGGGAATTGGACTGGGGACCCGTTGTCGGCGGATATATCGGGGCGTTTCTGTTGGCGGGATCTTATTGTGCCGTGGGCTTGTTCGCCTCGTCTCTGACACGCAACCAGATCATAGCGTTCATTATCGGTATGGCCATCTGCTTTGGCCTGACCATGTTGAACAAGATGCTGTTTTTTATGCCGGAAACACTCTTGGGTCTCTTCAGCTATCTGGGTGCCGACACGCACTTCGCAAATATTTCCAAGGGTATCATTGACACACGGGACCTGTTGTACTTTGTGAGTGTGATTTTTGTGGGACTCTATGCGACGCATCTAGCGGTTAAAGAAAGGTGCTAATATCTTGCATGAAATTTGATGAGAATATTTTACTCTGTTTTTATATGCCGATGACGGCAGATATTCAAATCCGAAGCACGAAATTCGAAATCCTAAACAATACCGAATGATCCAAATTCGAATGATCGAAAAAAGACCTTGGGAAACAAGTTCAAGCACCATGTTTGAATCATTTGAGCATTTGATATTTGGATTTGTTTCGTATTTCGATATTCGGATTTAGAATTTATCACACGCTGAATGTGCATAATATTAATCTCATATAAGGTTGAATCAGTGCCTGGCCCTTTGGACCCGGGTATCTACTAGTAGGAGATACATATGAAACTAGGTCATACATCGTCAAAATATTATAAATTTATCACCTATGCTGTCGTCGTGGTGCTGTTGAATGCAGCGGGATTGACCTTTTTTAAAAGAATGGACCTGACTGCAGGAAAGCTCTATTCCATTTCTAATGTCAGCAAAACAGTGGTGTCGACACTTACGGAACCGCTCACCATCAATGTATTTTTCACCAAGAACCTTCCGGCGCCCCACAACAGTACTGAGCGGTATCTTCATGACCTTTTGTCGGAGTACGCAGCTTCAGCAAACCAGAATTTCAACTACCGGTTTTATGATGTCAGTCCGGACCAGGGTGACCTCGGCAATGCAACAGTGGAGAACCAGGCTTTGGCCGGCTCCTTCGGTATCCGTCCCATTCAAATACAGGCCATCGAAAAAGATGAAGTCAAGTTTCAGAAGGCCTATATGGGCCTGGTGATAATTCATGGCGACCAGCTTGAGCGTATTCCAACCATAACCACCACCGATGGACTGGAATACAAGCTAACCATGGCCATGCGGAAACTAAACAACAAAGTCAGCGCTCTGCTGGCGCTGGAAGACAGGATTCACGTGGACCTCTACATGTCTTCGTCCCTTATGGATGTGGCCCCTCTTATGAAGCTGGAGGACTTGAAGAACTTGCCCAGACAATTGGAAGAGATGGTTGGCCGGATCAATATCAACAGCTATGGAAAGCTGGCATTTGAGCACAAAGACCCGACCCGGACCCCAGACCTCAAGGATGCCTTGGCAAAGTACCGGATCTTGAATCTGAATTGGCCAGATCTTGACGACGGAAGGATAAAGGCCGGCCAAGGTGCCATCGGGCTGGTGATGAGCTACGGGGAAAAGGCAATCAGCACCCCCCTTATGCAGGTGATCGAGGTTCCCATTTTCGGGACTCAGTACCAACTGGCTGACCTGGAACAGATGGAAGAAATCATCAGCGCCAATATGGAATCGCTCATCGATATCAACCAGAACCTGGGGGTCCTGACGGATTTTGGCAGCCTTCCCATTGTTTCGCCGCCGGAACCGAGTCAAATGGGGCCACCGCCGGAACAGGCTGAAAACTTTAAAACGCTGGCGAGCCAGAATTATTCATTAAAAGAGGTTGCTTTAAAAGAAGGCTCCTTGCCGGACACCGTCAACTGCCTGGTGGTACCCGGGCCCAAGGAAAAATTTTCAGACTACGACCTTTTCCAGATCGATCAGTTTTTGATGAAAGGAAAAAGCCTGGCCATTTTCATGGACAGTCTGCGTGAGGTCCGTTCGGATAATTCCGGCTTCCAGATGCCGGGTATGAATACGGGTTTTGTTCCTATGGAATCAGGTCTTGAAAAGCTCCTGTCTCATTACGGGATCGATGTCCATCCTTCGATTGTCTATGACGAAGAATGTTTTAAGCAACGCGTGCCGCGCGAAATGGGCGGTGGTGAGCGGCTAATTTATTTTGCCCCGTTGATCAAGAATGCCAACATCAACAATCAGCTTGGCTATATGCAGAATATCACGGCTCTTATCGCTCTGAAAGTTTCGCCAATCAGCATCGATTTGGAAAAGATCAAGACCCACAATTTGAAAGCAAACCTGCTGTTTCAATCCTCAGCACGTGCCTGGGAGATGAAAGAGGGGATCAATCTCAACCCCAACTTTATTAAACTTCCGGATCCGGATATTGAGAGGAAAAAATTTGATTTGGCATACATGGTTGAGGGAGAATTCCCCAGCTATTTTGCCGGGAAACCGGTGCCTGAAAAACCCAAGGAAGAAAAACCGGCAGGAAAAGATGAAGAAGCAGCCGGGGCAGAAACGGAAAAGGAAGCAGATGCCACGGAAATGATCGAAAGGAAGCGTGACATCATCGAGAAAGGTAAACCCGGAAAGATATTCATCCTGGCATCCAGCGACATGATTAAAGATAATCTCATTGACAAGGAGGGTCGGGGCCCTAACGATGTCTTTGTGATGAACATTTTGGATTATCTGAACGAACGGGAGGAAGTGGCCCGGTTGCGGAGCAAACAACAGCGGTTTACACCGTTGAACGAAACAGGTGCTTTCACCAAAACAGTCGTCAAAACGTTTAATATTGTCGGGTTGCCGATTGTGGTGGTGTTTTTTGGACTGGGGGTTTGGGCCAGGCGGACAAGTCGGAAAAAGAGTATTCAGCGTGAGTTCAGTTAAACCAGGGAAACAAGATCTTTTATTTGTCAAAAAGCGCATATTTTATAATTGTGGAGAAGATCCAGAAATGAAAATACGAAAAGAAGCTGTCATTCTCGGTATCGTTATTGTTGTGTTGTCGCTGTACCTGATTTTCAACAAGAGTGATCGTAGTTTTTATGAACTGCCGGAGCTCAAACCAATTATAGCTTCCAAAATATCAAAAATGACCATAGATTCCTCGGAAGGTTCGATTGTTTTTATCAGAAAAGCAGGGGGATGGGTTATCAATGAAGAAGCGTACCCCGGCGATGAAACCAACATCAAGCGGGTAGCCGATATCGTTGCTGATCTTACGTTGACGACACTGATATCCGAATCGAAAAATTATGGGCGGTATGACCTGGACCCGGATCATGCGATTACCATCAAGGCGTGGGAGGGAGATATGCTCCTGCGGGAATTTGATGTGGGAAAATCTGCATCGGGTCATCGTCACACTTTTGTCAAACTGGTGGGTGATTATCGGGTTTACCAGGCCGGAGATAGTTTTCGGAACAAGGTGCAAGAAAAGGCAGACATGTTCCGGAATAAAACAGTCATGTCTTTTGAGCCTGAACGAATCGAACAGGTTCAGGTGTCGAAAAAGGATAAGCAGAGCATTTTCATGAAGGAAAAAACCTCGCAAGCCTCCAGTGAAACACCGGTTGATGGCGGCACAATGGAGATGGAAAGCGCCAAACCTCTTTGGAAGAATGCTGCCGGCGAAGTTGTAAAAGAGAACAAGCTCACCAAGCTGATTGGCGACATGTCCTCGCTGAAGTGTAGTGCGTTTGTCTATGACAAGCAAAAAGCCGATTTCGAGGATCCCATCGCCATGATAACGTTTAAAGGTGCCGAAGAATATACTTTGCAAATATTCGAACAACTCGAAAAAGATGCTTCCGAATACCCGGCATTCTCGTCACAGAACGACTATCCGTTTTTTATTCCAAAATGGCAAGCGGACCAGGTGCTTAAAGCACTTGATGATTGAGGTAAGCGATGGGAAATCAAGTATCAAAAGTTTCTTTAAGGATAGGCATTCTGCTATTATTGATCATCCTTTGTGCGACCATGGTTACGGCGGAAGAGAAACTCATGGGGAAAACAGTCAACATTAACACAGCTACGGCTGAAGAATTGACACAGGTTCCCATGATTACCCCGGAACTTGCCCAAGCTGTCGTGGCATACCGGGAAGAAGTTGCTGGTTTTCAGCTTATCGAAGAGCTGATCCTGGTAGAGGGATTTGACCAAAAACTGTTTCTTAGGGTTCAGTCATTTTTTCTCATAGAATGTGCTACCGGTGAGTGTACCGATTAATAAAATCGTATTATACGATTTTATTTTTGGTTGACAAAGCCCCCCTGCTATGTGATGGTCTGCGTCAACAACGTAATCCTTCCCTAAATTCTTATGACCTGTTTGTCATACGAAGAATCGATTTCCGAGCACACCTAATAGAGATTCTACTTTGAGTTTGCCGGTTTCATGAAGCTATTGTTAATTAAAATCGGGATTATAACCCAAAAGAAGGTTAGTGGTATCGCGGATGGATAATCCCTGTGCGAACGTGAAAAACTCGCTCCCAAGAGACCGTAATGCCGAACAGGGCCATATCTTTAAGAATGGAGGTATTTTATGAACGACTTTCTACACAGTCTTCGAACCGGGAAAGACAAGCGCTATGATCGAACCCGAAGAGGGAATGACAACATGCCTTATCGTCCGGGCGACAGGCACAACAGTATGGACAAAAGAAGACGAGGGAATTACACGAAAAGTAATGCAGCGGAAAATGCCTATTTAACCATTGCCAAGTTGTTGCCGCCGGTAAAAACATTACTCGAAACAATAGTTTCGAACAAAAAAGATTTTATGGAAATCGAAGAACGTAAAGCTGCAGCCATGGAAACCATTGCCCTTTACTTGCAAAAAATTGTTGGAACCGGTAACGGAGAAAGCGATCCCGTCGATTTGAAGAAGGAGACGGCAGACAACCAAACAAACGTGGTGGTTTCAGAAAACACGGATGAAGTCCCGGCTTTGGTCGATACAGCACCTATCGACATGATAAGAGATATGAGAGCGCAAGGATTGAGCTATGACAAAATTGCCCGCCAACTGGATGTGGATAATATCCCTACGCCTTCGGGAAGAGGAAAGTGGCGTGGTCAAGCCGTCAGTAAGCTTCTTAAGTAATAGGGTTTCAGGGGTCGAGGATTCCAGGGTCCGAGGGTAAGTTCGGGGCAGTAAGTAGTAGGCAGTAGGCTATAGGCTAAAAGACTGTTAGCGGTTTACAGCCTAATAGCCTACAGCCTGAACACCTACAGTCTAAATACCTTCAATATTATTGCGAAGCGATTTTATTGAAGGTATTTACTAAACCATTGAACCGCGATCTCTAAAAAGGTATTTTGATGGGATCGACCAGACATGCGATGATCACCGTTTTCCTGAATGGTGAGTTTCTTAGGCTCTGCAACTTGCCGATAAATAGATCGTGCTTGTGACAGTGGCACCGTATCATCGGCATCGCCATGAAATATGTGGATGTTCTTGATACCGGAAAGACCGCCTGACAGATTGAATGCAAGGTTCGGGAGCGCTGTTAATTTACCGGGTAGGCGGCTGTGTAACGGTGCTGCAAACGTTACGATGGCTTGGATACTATGAGAACCGGCGATGTCGAGACAAACCGACCCGCCCAGGCTGCTACCGAAGAGTCCGATGCGATCTCCCACAAAGTCCAGGGAATGAATCTTTCTTAACGCAAACCCCAGGTCTCGGCACCTGGCTTGAAAAGATGTGTCTTTCTCTAAATTGCCCTCGCTATCGCCGCATCCCCGATGGTTAAATCTGAAAAACGCCAATCCGGCAGCATCGCAGTGTTTTGCCAGGGCGATCTGTTTGGGTGAATCACTGTTGCTCAACAGCCCATGACAGCCGATAACGATGGGCGGGTTGGAATTTATAGGTAGATGCAGCGAACCGACCAAAGTAAACCCGTCGGATTGAAACGTGAGTTGTTGCGTGTTTAGGAGTGAGTGTCTATTTGTCATCATAACAGCCACTAAAGATCTCAGAAAGTTTCACGGTCGCACAGGGATCA
>JAOZSO010000490.1:0-2919 GCA_029939655.1 Desulfobacterales bacterium | reverse complement strand
AGTGATAAGATCCCAGTCCGGTGTTATGAATTTAACCTTTACACCCAGGCGTTTGGCAACTTCCTTGGCCACGCTGATATCAAAGCCTTCCAGTTCACCCTTGTCGTTGAGAAAACTCTGCGGGGCATAATTGGCATCCGTGGAGACTTTTATTACCCCGGCCGCCATGATCTCATCCAGAACCGAGCCGGCAAAAGCACTGCCTGCACCAACAAATACAAAACTGACGATCAACAATCCCACAAACAATAGTCTTTTCATTTAGCATCTCCTTTTGAAAAATTAATGATTTTTTCCCTCTCAGAAAGGGCCTGTTTACAACAGTATGTTTTGTGCAGAAAATACTGAAAAAAATCGTGGCGCAAGTTATCGCGTCCTGCAGTCACAAGCCATCGACTTTCCCCCAGTAGATAGATGATCCAAAAGATAGGAACTTGCTTTTTTCTAAATCAAGTATGTCAAAACGATACTTTTGCGTCAACAGCTTATTAAATGCTTATCTTAGATGGCATTCTTTGGTCATGGAGAGTTGACTCCCGGCTTCCTGGTTCAAAAACGAATCCTTGAAGCCACCGCTGCGGTAGAGTCTGCGAGCAGTAGTATTGTTCTCCTGAACTTCGAGGGTTATCTTACAGCAGTCCATGTCACGAGCAATGGTTTCGATTTCCCCCAAGAGCGCCCTGCCAATCCCCTGTCCCCTGAAATCTTCCAACACCATAAAATCATGGATGTTTATCAAGGATTTTGCATGAAACGTCGAAAAGCCGAGAAAACAGATGGCCATGCCCACATATTCCCCTTCTGTTCTCGCCAGCAGGACAACGGCATTTTGCGTTCGCTCCAAACCAGGCACCAGTGCATCCAGAACATGATCTTTGATTTTCCTTCGAAAGCCCAGCAAGCCCTTTGCATAGGCATTTAATAAATAAGGTATAGCCGACCGTTGTTTTGGATTCGTATAGTCTGCCCGTATGATTTCAGCAGAATGCGTCATTGTGTATCTCCCATGATAGGTTTCATTCCTAAAAAAAATCAGTCAATGTCAAATTTTACTTGATTTTTTAAAAATAGTTATTTATAAATTTTAATCTATTGAAATATTTTATTCAATTATATTTTATGAATGATATTCATTTTTCTATTTAGGAGGATAGACATGTCAAGAACGCGAACTCTGTTGATTACCATCATAGTATTTTCCACAATCTTAGGACTTATGGCACTAATGGGCTGCGGCCCCTCCAAGGAAAAACAGCAGATGTCCGGATTTTTATCGGAATACAACCAGGCGGTCAAAACATATACCGAACTTTCGAAAAAAGCGGACACGAACGGCATTTCTGAAATGAAAACTAAAGTTGACTCTTTTATGTCCCGATGGTCGGATCTGAAAATGGAAATGGCAAGTGAAATCACTCCCCAGGACCTGAATCAACTGGACGACGAATTCAAAATGATCACAAAAAAATACCAGGCAATCAGTGCCGCAACCTAATGCGACAAGCTTTTGCGGGCAACTTCCCAGAGTCCCTCAGCCAGGGTCGGATGCGCATGGATCGTCTGTGCCAGGTCCCGGGCGGTCGCACCCATTTTGATAGCCAGAACCGCCTCCGCGATCAGCTCCGTGGCATGTTCTCCGATAATATGCACACCCAGAATACGGCCGGACTGCTTCTCCGTTATCATCTTGATCTGTCCGGATATTTCACCTTTGGCCTGGGACATCCCCAGCTCCCTGAAGAGAAATGTGTCTGCATTAAAATCGATTCCCGCGGCTTTTGTTTCACTTTCGGTGAGGCCAACGTCGGCCACCTCCGGGAACGTATAAATTCCTGACGGCACAGCATCATAGTCCATCCGCCGTTGACCGCCCAGACAGTTTTCCATGGCCACAAGACCTTCCATGGATGCCACATGTGCCAGCATGATTTTTTTAGGTCCCAGGATATCTCCGATGGCATAGACATCCGCAACCCGGGTCTCCATCTTCTCATTGGTAAGGACCCACCCCTTGTTGTCCAGGTCAATTTCCATCTGTACGAGTCCAATGCCATTTGAGTTGGGTGCACGACCGACTGTTAGAAAAACTGCATCTGCCTGGAGTTGACGGTCTATAGAAGACGCATGGGAAGTCTCTTCAAAAAACGGCGATGGGCCGAGGGTAGCCATCACCCGCCCTTCTGCTGTGGGTTGAAAACCGGCAATGGTGGTTTTCAGGTGAACCGTAATCTTATTTTTTTTCATTTCCCTAAGCAGCGTCTTGCTCATATCCACGTCTACGTTCGGCAAAGGAATCAAACGGTCCATGGCTTCCACAACGGTCACGTCTGAGCCGAATTGCTTGAAAATAAATGCGAACTCGGCACCGATAACGCCCCCGCCCAGGATAATGATTTTTCGTGGCACAGTTTCCAGTTTTAAAATATCGTCCGAGGAGAGGATGTGCCTGCCGTCGAAGGAAAGATGCGGCAGACCCTGGGGCCGGGAACCCGTTGCCAGTATGAGCTTATCCCCCACCACTTCGTGGGATGCCCCCGCTCGGTCTACTACCCGGACGAGGTGCGGGTCGACAACTTCCCCGGTCCCCTTGATCAGCGTCACCTTTCCGGCCTTGAAAGCCTTGTCGATACCGCTCACCAGGGTTGACACCACCTTATCCTTGCGGGCCATGATGGCCGTAAAATTCGGCTGGATCTCCCCGTTAAAATCGATGCCGTAGGTCTTGAGCCGTTCCGCTTTCCTGGCCGCTTCCGCCGAACTCTTCAAGGTCTTGGTGGGAATACATCCCCAGTTCAGGCAGGTTCCCCCGAGGTTGTCGTTCTCGATAACCGTCACCCGGGCACCTAATTCCGCCCCCCTCAAGGCAGCCACGTATCCGCCCGGCCCTGCGCCCAAAATTGTAATCCGTTTTGCCATGTC
>JAOZSO010000489.1:0-2920 GCA_029939655.1 Desulfobacterales bacterium | reverse complement strand
GTAAAGGAGGTACCATGCTCAAAGTTAAAGATATTATGACAACAGAACTCATTACAGTTTCCCCGGAGACGGAAGTTTTGCAAGCAGCGAAATATCTTTTAGAGAATCGTATCAATGGAATCCCTGTTGTAGATGAAACAGAAAAGCTGGTGGGAATTTTGTGCCAGAGCGATTTGATCGCTCAGCAGAAAAGACTTCCAATCCCTTCTTTTTTCACATTTATGGATGGGCTATTCTCAACATCATCTGCGAAACAGATCGAAAAACAAATTCAAAAGATAGCAGCCATAACGGTTGCCCAGGCAATGACACCAAACCCCGTTTTTGTAGAACCGGATATGGGCATTGAGGTGGTAGCCGGTCTGATGGTTGATAACGGGTTTCACACGATTCCCGTATTGGATGAAGGCAGGCTTGTGGGTATTGTGGGAAAAGAAGATATTTTAAGGACCCTGATACCGAAACCTGAAGATCAATAATGATTAATGCTCGAAGCACGAAATTCGAAATTCTAAACGGTTCGACAAGCTCACCGCCCTGAGCAAGGTCGAAGGGCAATACACAATGACCCAAATTCGAATGTTCAAAACAAAGCCCAGTATGCAGAAGCACATGGGTTATGTTTGGGTCATTTGAGTATTTGATATTTGGATTTGTTTGGCATTTCGATATTCGAATTTAGAATTTGTTACAACCGAATATGATCCAAGAGACCCTTTCAGGGTTTAATCAGTTCCGGACCTTTTGGATCTGGGTATCTACTAATAGGTAATAAATATGTCTCAGAGAAAAACAGTCGGTCTGGTCCTGGGTTGTGGGTCCTCGCGCGGTTGGGCCCATATCGGGGCAATAGAGGCTTTGGAAGAAGAGAATATCCCCATCGATTTCATTGTCGGATGTAGTGTCGGCGCCTATGTCGGGTCCATCTATGCCGGCGGAAGCATCCAAAGTCTCAAGGAATTTGTTCTAAAAATGGATGGTAAAAAAGTCTTTTCCTATTTTGACATTGTGCTTCCGCGGTCCGGTATTTTAGACGGTACCAAAAGACTGAAAGAGCTTTTTTCGATACACACCGATGTACAAGATTTTTCAGAATTGAATATTCCCGTAATGATGGTTGCCACAGATCTCGAGACAGGGAAGAAAGTGGTGTTGAAATCGGGGGACATATTGGATGCTCTCAGGGCGAGCATGTCGATGCCGGGACTTTTTGCACCGGCATGGGTAAAGGATCGCTGGCTCGTGGATGGTGGCCTGGTGGATCCGGTGCCTGTAAGTGTCGCCAGGGCAATGGGAGCGGATATTGTTGTTGCCGTCGATCTCAGCAGTGGAACGGTCTCCAAGAAAAAGCGCCAAAAACAGAAGACCCAAAGTGAAGAGATACCACTGAAGCAGGCGGTTCATAAAAATGAACTCATTAAAAAACTGTCAGCATATTATGAAAGTGCGGAACTAAGCTTTAAAAGCAAAATCAATGATCTGTTTAAAAAGGAAGCATTTACACCGGATATCATAGAGACGGTTACAACCTCCGTCGCCATCATGCAGGATCGGATAACTCGCATAAATCTTGCCGTGACTCCACCCGATGTTTTAATCCGGCCTCACCTTGGAGAGTTAAAAATGCTGGATTTTGACCAGGTTGAGCATGTCATCGAAGAAGGGTATACAAAGGCAAAGGAGAAAATTGGAGATATAAGGGCCATGATTGAAATGGCATAATGCACATTTCAGGTGAGAGATATTTCATGCTGAAGCTGAGATGCAAAAATATGAAGTTATTTTTTCGCGAGCCCTTAGTGTCCGTCCAGAAATGAGGATTTTTGCGTGAGATCAAGGCGGACGACAGATTTAATCCGGAGTAATAGCGTGCTATTTTGAGGAATTAAATCATGGTGTCCGACGCCGATATCGCGGAAAAAGACCATTTGTGGCTGGGCACTAGTTACACCATCAGGTTCATCAGTTTACTATGAAGCACCTCGTAGGAATAGAATTTTTTCCCGAGTGCATAGTTCGTTTCGACCATCTTTTCCCTGAGGTGGGCATTTTCAAGTATGGCGCGGGTTTTTTCGACCGCTTTGTCGGTGACATACCCGTCGATTTCGACGGCCAAAAATCCCTTGGGCTTGATATCGAATGAATAGATGGAATACCGGTTGACCAGTATGGGCTTGCGGAAGTAGACTGCTTCCAGAAACGCATTGCCGAAGCCCTCGATGGTGGAGGGGTAGGTGACGAAGTCGGCATGGTGGTAGATGTCCTGGAGGGTGTAGATTTTCCGTCCGTTCGGAGTGGTTCCCCGGCGGTCGTTGATGATATTAGATACGAAGTTGGTGTTGACCTGCATACGCCGTGAATAATTGATGAGTCTTTTTTCGTAGTCGTGTCCCTCGTCTCCGGAGGCGTGAGAAATGACCAGTCTCGCTTTTATCCCCAGGCGGCTCACCAGTTCGATGGCGTTTTCGATGCCTTTTCGTTTTACTACGCGGGTGGGCTGGAGGATAAGCCGTTCATCGGGGTCGAGCCCCAACGCCTCCCGAACATCATCTGCATAGTCATCCGGAGGCTTTGGCGGGTGTCTGAAATCCATGACATTGGGAATGAGGGTGCCGGATATGCCTGTTCTGAGACCGAGTTGATTGCCGGCTGAGGTGCTGATCACCACATGCCGGATTGGTGGGAGGTGGGGTGGAAAAGCCATGTTGAGGTAATCCCAGACCGCATTGGCCTTGAACTGCTGGCGCTCCCAGAAAAAATCATGGTGGTGGGCGATAGTGGGCAGACCGGTTTCCGCGATGATTTCGGTGATGGCCAGACCGAGCGGGATGTTGAGCGGAATGGTGAGAACATTTTCGGGAACCAGGAGATCGATATTGAATTTGGCGATAAAATCGTATAGCTCATTCTTGAGGTGCTC
>JAOZSO010000071.1:0-11061 GCA_029939655.1 Desulfobacterales bacterium | reverse complement strand
ATCTGACGCCCGCCTTGTCAGAACGCGAAAATCCCTATTTCTGGACGGACACTAATTGATCCGCATGGTCGGACTGGGCGGTGGATCGATGCTTGCCAAGCAGATGTGCATCTGATAATAAATTTGTTTTACAAATTTATTTGACGCGACGTTGTCGCTTTTAGGAACGAAAGCTTTACCTGGACTCAAATGAAAAATGAAATGGAAAAGCCGCGCCTGATTCTGGCATCAAAATCTCCCAGGCGAAAAGAGCTTCTGGAGCAGGCGGGTCTCATTGTTACGGTTGTCCCAAGTTGTGTGGATGAAGACGGCATCAACATTACAGCGCCTGAAAATCTGGTTAAAACGTTGGCAGAGGCCAAGGCCAGGGAGGTTGCCGGTGCTTATCCTGAAAGCTGGGTAATCGGTGCCGACACCATCGTTCTCATCGATGGCGAAATTCTGGGTAAACCTGACTCCACGGAAACAGCTCGTCGGATGATTCAGCAGTTGAATGGACAGACCCACGAAGTTTTTACCGGATATGCCATCTTTTGCGAAGCCCTGAAGACTTGTATCTCCGGCGTTGAAAAAACAGACGTTCATTTCAGGAACCTCAGCCAACAGGAAATTGAATGGTATATTCAGACCGACGAGCCATATGACAAGGCCGGCGCGTATGCCATACAGGGACTGGGGTCGTTTCTTGTCAAGCGGATTTGCGGTTCGTATACCAATGTCGTGGGGTTGCCGGTCTGTGAGGTGCTGGAGCATCTTTTAAAAACAGGCATCATAGAAAGGGAAATACGTTGAAAGACCGACTATCACGGATAAGGAGTGGAATTGAGACAGCGGTTGCAGATTCCGGGAGACAGCCGGGGGATGTCAAGCTGGTTGCAGTGAGTAAAACCGTTCCCTTTGAAAAGATTCTGACGGCCATCGACCTGGGCGTAACGGTGTTTGGTGAAAATTATGTTCAAGAAGCCCGGGATAAATTCAATGCTCTTTATTCCCATCCCCTCTCCTGGCATTTTATCGGCCACCTTCAGTCAAACAAGGCCAAGTATGTGGTGAAGATATTTGACCTGATCCATTCTGTAGATTCCCTGAAACTCTCAAAAGAGATAGACAAACAGGCCGGGAAAATCGGCAAGGTTCAGAGCGTGCTGATTCAGGTCAACATCGCGGAAGAAACCAGCAAATCAGGTGTTCTGTTAGAAGACACGGCCCGGCTCGTATCCGAGATGAGTCAACTAACCCATCTTGAAGTCAAGGGCCTCATGACCATGCCGCCCTATTTTAACGCCCCGGAAAAAGCGAGACCCTATTTCAAGGCCTTGAGACAGCTGCGGGATCAAATTCGGGCCATGGAGATCCCAGGTGTTGCCATGGACGAGCTTTCCATGGGCATGACCGGTGATTTTGAGGTGGCCATTCAGGAAGGCGCCACCCTGGTTCGCATCGGAACCGCCATTTTTGGAGAACGTGCATGAAAATATTACTGCACACCTGCTGCGCACCTTGTGCAATCGTCCCCATTGCGTTATTACAACAGGCGGAATTTGAAGTGATGGGGTATTTTTACAGCCACAATATCCATCCCTATACGGAATGTTTAAAGCGACGGGAGACCCTTGAGACATATGCGGATTCCATGGGACTGCGCGTCATCTATTCGGAAGGATATGACATGGAAAACTTTCTTCGAAATGTTGCTTTCCGGGAGAAAGATCGGTGCACCTACTGCTACCATGATCGCCTCAGGTCCACAGCCCTCATGGCAAAACGTGGTAAATTCGATTATTTTACGAGCAGCCTGTTGTACAGTAAATTCCAGAAACACGCGGAGATCAAATCCATCGGTGAATCCGTCGGAAAAGCCATCGGCATTCCGTTTTACTATCAGGACTTCCGGAGTGGCTGGAAAGAAGGCATTGAAACCTCAAGGCAGCTCAAGATGTATCGCCAGTCGTACTGTGGGTGTATCTACAGTGAGAAGGAACGCTATTACAAATAACATTTGATATTCTGATTTGTTTTGATTTTCGATATTCTGATTTAGAATTTATCTAAACCAAAGGTTCCCATGTTTGCTAATTTTTTCTATTTCATTATCGCCCTATTAATCTATTCCACCTATCAGCCATCGGACGCAACCAATTTTACGGCATTCCAGAGTCTTCTTTTATTTTTGTTTTTACTGGTTGTTTACACGGCATATACATGGCGACAATTCCAGGGCTTGAATCGGAGGATGGCAGCCCATGGTAATACCGAGAGTGACTCCCGTTTCACATCGCTGCTCACCCGACAGTCAATTTTAGCGATATTCATCTTTGCAGCGAATATTTATGGGCTGAACCTGTCATCGTTCGTGTCGAACTTCCGTTTATTTATTCTTTTCCCGACATTACAGGCAATCTTATTCATACTGCTGTTCATCGGCTACCTGTCCATTCTATGGGCATGTGCTCACCGGTCCTATCAAATGCTGTATCATTCCAGGATTGGTAGGCGGGCCTATGTGACCTCGAATATTTCTTTTTCCATGCCGGTATTACTCCCCTGGGTCGTTATTTCAGGCTTTTCCGATATCATCCATATTCTGCCCATGGGAAGTTTAACACGCTTTCTTTCCACCCCGGAAGGCGAAATAGTCTACTTTATGGTCTTTCTGGTTATCGTCGCCGTTATGGGCCCCCTTTTGATCCAAAAATTCTGGGGTTGTCGGCCCCTGGAACAGGGTGTGCATCGTACACGTATCGAAAGCCTCTGTGAATCTGTAAATTTGGGATACCGGAACATTCTCCACTGGCCGATTTTTGAAGGCAGAATCATTACTGCCGGTGTCATGGGACTGGTAAAGAGGTTTCGCTATATTCTGGTGACGCGCGCCTTGCTGAATCTTCTGGATCCACATGAGGTGGACGCCGTTATCGCCCATGAAATCGGACATGTAAAAAAGCGTCATTTGTTATTTTACCTCTTGTTTTTCGTGGGTTACATGATCATTTCATTCTCGTTACTGGATCTGATTGTCTATGCAATGATTTATTTCGACCCGCTTATCAAGGCTTTCAACCGGATGGGTTTCAACCCGGTCACGGTCACATCCCTCGTTTTCAGCCTCGTTATTATTACGACCTTTTTAATTTATTTTCGTTTTATTTTCGGTTTTTTCATGCGCAATTTTGAACGCCAGGCAGATGCTTATGTATTCACGATATTCGACACTGCCACGTCCCTCATCAGCACGCTGAAAAAAATATCCTTTACAGGCAAGCAGTCACCCGACAAACCCAACTGGCATCATTTCAGCATTACCGAACGAATCGAATTTCTGAAAAAATGTGAAATAGATCGAACGCACGTAGGCAAACAGAACAGGAAAATACGCAAGAGTATCGGGGTGTATCTGGTGGGACTCGTTATGATAGGCGGTGTCGGATACCAGCTTAATTACGGCGAAGCCGGCAGGGTACTCAATACCCATTTTTTTGAAAAGGTCATTATGAAGGAGCTTGCAAAAACGCCTGACAATGTGGATCTGCATACCATGATGGGGGATCTGTATTTCAGCAGGAACAACTACGGAGATGCGGCATCCCAGTACGAAAAAGCCATTGAAATGGCGCCGCAACATGCGAGAGCGCTCAATAACCTGGCCTGGCTCTACGCCACATGCGAAGAGACATCATGTCGTGATCCTGAAAGAGCGCTTGTGCTGGCTAAAAGAGTTGCCGCCCTGGAAAAGGAAGCCCACATTCTGGATACTCTTGCGGAAAGCTATTTTATCAATGGCGATATTGAAGCTGCCCTGGCAACAGAGAAGGAAGCCCTGGCAATAGCAAAAAAGGATAGAGCCTATTACCTGGAGCAGATAGCGAGGTTTGAGGAAATGCTGGAAATATCGAATGAAAACGAATAAAGCAGAGCTAAAGCTCTGTGCTACATCTTAACAGGCTATTAGACTGTAGGTGTATAGGCTGTAGGTTGCTAATAGTCTAACAGCCTATTGCCTGGTATTAAATGCGGAATTACAAGGCCAAGTCAGGCAGAAATTGTCTGAAACCCTGCCCTTCTCCAGTAACCATCCCCGAACACTTGTATTCTGGGATGATAGGAATGCTTGAAAGCTGGGATACTGCTATCTGCTTTAAGCTGTCAGCCACCCTCGGACCCTTGGAACCTCGACCCCTCGAACCCTGTTTTAGTTGATACAGACTTTCCTCACCTGCAACAAGTCAAGGTTTCCACCAAACACTTTTTCAACGCCATCCTGCTTCAATGTGGTCATGCCATCGGAAATCGCCTGATTACGGACATCTTCCATTTGTGCTTTCAGCTGTATCAATTTCTTCATCTCGTCCGTACCCATGAGCAGTTCATGGAGCGCCATCCGACCGCGATACCCGGTATTGTGACAGGCATCGCACCCTTCGGGTTTGTTCAGGGTAAGATTGTCCGAGAAGGGAATGTTGACATTTTGATTGAACGCTTCTTCACCGTACTCCCGAACCAGTTCATCATATTCCTCTTTAGAAGGATTGTAGGCTTTCTTGCAGTCCTTGCAGAGGGTTCGAACCAGCCGCTGGGCCATGATACCGAGAATGGCATCTGCGAAATTAAAGGGATCCATGCCCATATCCAGTAACCTTGTAATACTCTCTGGGGCGCTGTTGGTATGCAGGGTCGAAAAAACGAGATGGCCTGTAAGGGAGGCTTCGATACCAATGGAAGTTGTTTCCTTGTCACGCATTTCACCCACCATGATGACATCGGGATCCGCCCGCAGAAATGCGCGCATGGCGGCGGCAAAATCAAAACCGATCTTGGGTTTGACCTGAACCTGCCGGAGACCACGCTGGGTGATTTCTACCGGGTCTTCAGCTGTCCATATCTTGGTTTCGGTTTTATTGATGTAGCCAAGCGCAGAATGCAGTGTGGTGGTCTTTCCGGAACCGGTTGGCCCGCAGACAAAGATAATGCCATACGGTTGTGTCACGATGCTGATAAAGTTTTCATAGTTACTTTCTGCAAACCCCATTTTTTTTAATGGAAGCGGTTCTCCCGCTGCGAGAATACGCATGACGATATCTTCGAGACCCCCCTGGGTGGGGACGGTTGCAACCCGGAGCTCGATATCCTTGCCGCCATATTTCTTGAATTTTATCTTGCCGTCCTGGGGCTTTCTTCGTTCAGCAATATCGAGATCGGACATGATCTTGATACGCGAAACCACAGCGGCTTTATAACTGAAGGGAATGGTTTGATACAGTGTGCAGGCACCGTCGATTCGAATTCGAACTTCCGTATTCTGTTTGCCGGGATATGGTTCAATGTGAATATCGGAAGCACCACGCTCATAGGCATCCAGGATGATCTTATTGACAACCTGAACCACAGCACTGTCTTCGTCTCCCACGCCGGATTCCGCTTCTTCGATTTCCTCGGCTTCATTCTGCAGCTGGCTGAGAATATCGTCAATTTCCGCCATCTGTTTCTCATCCTGCGTGAAGTTCTTGATGAAATTGAGGATGTCTTCCTCAAGAGAAACACAGAATTTGACCGGTTTCCCGGGGAAGAGGACCTTAATCTGATCAATTTTCTGCAGGTCATTGGGATTGTCGACGGCTATCAGTAACTTTCCTTCTTCCATCCGAATGGGGACGAAATGATTGTTTCTCATAAAAGGAACTTTGACCCCTGCAAGAAGGTCGCTCGGGATGGGAATCCTGGCGTTGTATTCGATGAACGGGGTCTGGTAATACCGGCTCAACGATTTACCGACTTCCCCCTTTTTGATCTTGAGGTCTTTCATCAGGACATCCGGGACCGATCGTTTTCCTTTACGAGCGTCGGCAATAGCGTTGTTGAGTTCCTTCTGGGTAACAAGATGATTTTCCAGGAGGTAGTCAAATTTTGTATTTTTACCTTTAGCGATGCGTTTCTGATTGTACAGGGCGATGCCGAAAACTTTGGCCAATTCAGCGAGATACTTTTCATCGGCGGTTGTAAAGGGGGAATCTTTTTTATTGTTTACGAGTTGGAGCGCTCCCAGAAGGTATTTTTGAAAAATAATCGGGTGCGCTATGACCTGTTTGGTGACAAAACCGGTTTTTTGATCCCAGCTGCTGTCGAACTGCAGATCGGGATCAATGGATGCAACCTCCTCGTTGTCGTAGACGTTTTCAATATTGACGGCTTTCTGTTTAAACGCGGCGTAACCGGCGACACTGCTTTTCGAGACGGGGATACGTATTTCTGAAATCTCATCACCGGACTTGAAACGTGACACAAGCTCTCTTTTGACGCCATCGACGACATATACCGTCATTCGTTTTGCCTCAAAAAGTGACGTCACATCATCCTGGAGATCGATGAAGATTTCATCCAGGTTTGTGGCCGAGTTCAACTTGTTTCCGATCTCCTGAAGTTTGGTGCGATATTCAACTTCGGTCTTGAGATTCTGGACATCTTGCGTTGGTTCACATAAGTTGTTTGCCATGAGATTACCCGTTACCCTTGTGTTTAATCGTGCAACGATTTTATTTGTGGTTATCGGCTTTATTCGAATTTTCAGAGCGTCGATAATTATGATAGATTTTTTTGATTCCGCCGCCGATGAGCAGAATGCTCATAAAATAAAAACAGAACCATATAAAAGGGATATATGAAGAAAAGTGCTCTATCTTTTCAATATCCCGCATTTTCTGGGGTGTCATAAAAAAAACTCCCAGACCTGCAAGCAGCAGCAATATCCCCCATCTCATCTGTAGTGGCGAGTTTCTTTTTGACATACGAAAAGACAGGTTGTGGTTTTAATCGGGGTTAATAGCCGCATGAATGATGCGTGATATTGTCGGCAACGTTGGGGACACTATAGCGCAAAATTACGTGTTGTGTCAAACAATTATCCGATCAAGGATCCCTTGAAAACCGCTTTGCGCTTTTCAAGAAAAGCATGGGTTCCCTCTTTTGCATCCGCGCTTGCCATACACAGGGAGAAAGCATCCATTTCTATATTGCAACCCATATGAAGATCGACGTCCATACCTCTGTTTATGGCTTCTTTTGCTGCACGAAGAGAGGCCTTTCCTTTTGTGGCAATCATGTTGGCGGTTTTATGAACAGCTTCCATCAGGGACTCTGCCTCGTGGACCTGGTTAACGATACCCATCTGCTTAGCCTCCTCGGCATTGATCATCTTGCCGGTGAAAATCAGCTCTTTGGCCAGATTTTTACCGATTAGCCTTGGTAGTCTCTGGGTCCCGCCGAAACCGGGGATGATACCGAGTGTAATTTCGGGCAGACCGAATTTTGCATTTTGGGACGCATAGATAAAGTCGCAAGCCAGAGCGATTTCACTCCCGCCCCCCAGGGCAAACCCGTTAACTGCGGCAATAACGGGAATTGGCAAGGTCTGGAGCTTGTGAATGGTCCGATGTCCTTTGTTGCTGAACAATTTTGCTTCAAGTGGATTAAATGTGGATAGTTCATTGATGTCGGCGCCTGCCACAAAAGATTTGTCACCTGCTCCAGTTAGGATCAGTACCCGGATATCCTCGTTTGCAGCGATGGAATCGAGGGCCATGGATAGTTCTTCGATGAGGGCCCCGTTCAACGCATTCATTGCCTTGGGTCTGTTAAATGTTATGGTGGCCAGTGAAGATTCGATTTTGAAAATAATGTGCTCATACGCCATGGTTTTTTCCTCCGTGCATAAAATTATTGTTGGTTCTTTTCCCAATTTATATGAGAAAGGGCCCAAGGGGTCCAGGATTCAAGGATTCAAGTATTTGCTTTCAAGGGATTTGATCATCGCTTTCATCTTTTGTCAATTTCTATTCTCCGGGGCTACTTCACCCCGACGTTGCAAAAGCCGGAGGGCTTCAGAGCCAAGGCGTCGAGGGTGAAGCTGTAGTTGTTTACCGCGAACTCTTGACAACACAGGATCTGATGTCCTCCGGCTTTCCCGAAGGGTAAACACATGGCAAAATCGACCCCATCCTTTGCCATGTTGTTTATGCAACCTTGGGTTCACTTCTGGCCGCCAAGTAGATGCCACATAGAATAATGAGTCCACCAACAGTTTTGGTGAGTGTCAGATCCTCCTGGAACAAAAGGTAAGCCAGAATTGTGCTAACAAAAGGTTCGCCCAGGAAACTCAAGGCAACCAGGGTGGCGCTGCAATATCGTAATGCCCAGTTATAACTGCTGTGTCCGATGATTTGTGAAATCAATGCCATGGCCCAGATTGCCCAGAGGGTTTGGCTGCTGAATCCTGAAACCCGAAGCCCCATTACCAGAACAGCACTCCAGAGAATAATGGCGGCACTGCCATAACAGAGTGAAACATAAACGAGGAGAGAAACCCTTTGACGAAGCGTTCTCCCCAGAATGAGATATCCGGCAGCGCAAAATCCGCCCGTCAAGGCCAATAAATCTCCCCAGAGTGCTCTGCCCCCGGCGGTAAAATCTCCTGACCCGATGATGACACAACCGATGATGCTCAAGAAGATACTTATCATGGTTATACGCTTGATTTTTTCCTTAATGAACAGCGGTGCAAGGACCCCGACCCACAAAGGGCTTGTGCTGACAAGAACAACGCTGTTCGAGATGGTTGTAAACTTGAGAGAAGAAATCCATGTAGCAAAATGCATGGCCAGAAAAGCACCCGAAAGGAAGGCACTTTTGAGGTCCTTAGAAGAAAGACTGCGCAACTCGTCATGGGATTTCCAACATGTGACCGGGACAAGTATCAGTGCTGCAAGTCCTACGCGATAGGCGGCAATCACCAACGAGGGCGCATCGGCCATGCGTACAAAGATGGCCCCTGTGGAAATCGCCAGTATTCCGCTGATTAAAATGAAATAAGGATGTATCCCGGGCTTATGGTTGTGGTTATGGGTGGGGGAGGACATATTGAACGGCCTACCCTTTTACCATTGTTTTTGGGGAGTTTTTCAGCAATGCGGTTGGGTTGGTTTCTTTGATATACTCCCGTATGCCTTTGATGATGCCATCACATAGCCTGTCCTGGTAGTGGATGTCCATCAAACGCTTACACTCGCGTGGATTGCTGATAAAGGACGTTTCAATCAATATGGCCGGCATTTGAGCACCGAGTAATACGTAAAATGGCGCCTGCTTGACACCTTTGTTTTTTATCTTGTTATATGATTTTTTCATGTGCTGGAACAACTCGCTTTGCACATGTGCGGCCAGGCGACTCGATTCGTTAATCTTTGCATTCTGCATGAGATCCGTCAAAATGGTCTGAAGATCACTGATGTTTTTTTCAGACGTTGCATTCTCAAATGCAGCTACACGAATGGACTCGTCATCCGTTGCCAGATTCAGAAAATAGGTTTCAAGGCCAAACGCTCTTCGATCTCTGGCCGAATTCGTGTGAATTGAAATAAAAAGGTCTGCATTCTTCGTATTGGCGATGGCGGTTCTTTCCTCCAGCGTCAGGTATTTGTCTGTTTGCCTTGTCAGAACGACTTCACAGGAAAGTTCGGCTCGAATTTTTTTGGCCAGCTTTTTAGCGAGGGCCAGGACTATCTTTTTCTCATGGACACCCTTGTAATACCCGGGAGCACCATAATCCCGTCCGCCATGTCCAGGATCGATGACAATTTTGCTGACACCAAGGGCCAGTTGTTTGGCCAGTGCGCTTGGCGATATTTTATCCGAGTTCTGACGGGTATCCCTGCCGGTTGATGCCGGCGGGCTGGAAGCGGCGGCGATTCCCCAGACATCGATGACGATTCTGAACGGGTTGCGCAATGAAAATATTTTATATGTCTTGAATGACTTGATATCGACGACAACCCTGACGGATTGGCTGGTGTGTTGACCGGCCCGCACATTACTGAGCAGGTTGTCGTTGATGGGCACGACCTTTTCAAAGTCTTCACCGAGACGGCTGTGGTCTAGATCAACATAGAGTCGTTTGGGTTTATTGATGGAAGGGTCTTGATTCAAGAGTCGATGCCGGTAGGATGTTTTCTGGTTTGCATCGATGACGATTCGTGTGTAACTCGGGTTGGACCAGTGACGCAGCCCCCGGATGAGGGTTTGAGACCCCGTATGTACAGTGGCTGCCTGTTTGTCCGCATGTGGTGATGCCTTTGATTCAGCGATAACCTGCTGGATGGCATCGGTGGTGCGGTTTCTCAGCGGCTTTCCTGTAATAGCCGCAATCTTTTTTTCAGCCTCACGGCCATATGAACTGCCGGGATAGGACTGGACCGTTTTTTTTAGTAGTGCCAGGGCGTTGGCCTTGTGGGAAGATGCGAAAGATCGCTTATAAAGCTCGTAAGTCAATGCGCCGGATCGATAGAGGGCTTCTGCTGCATGAGATCCTTTGGGATTGGCGGAATGGGCTGCTTTGTATTTGCCGATACAAGAGAGCCATCGGTCCCGGTACTTCTGCAATCGGGTATTGCTGAGAAGCTTCTGGTAGCATTTTCCCGCTTCTCTCAAAAGCTTAACCTGGGTTTGGGTATTTGTTTTCGGCGTCGGCTTGACCTTACCTTTAATGGAGGCAATAAACGCCTTGGCTTTATTGTTGTATCGGCTGTTCGGGTATCGTTTGATGACGCGTTGAAATGTGTCGAGAGCCTCTGCTTTATCCGATGGCTTGTAGGATTTTTTGTATAGTTCATAATAAAGCTCTCCGGTTTTATACATGCCGGCGGCTGCCCAGGGGCCATCAGGGTCTTTTCGGTAAACGTCTTTAAACAGATCGATGCATGCAAACCATTTATCCCGGTACTTCTGGAGCCTCGGGTTCTTTTTCAGGTATGAATATTTCTTGTTTCCTTCAATGTATGTGTCTTTGGCTGTTTTTGCCGAGGCAATGTCGGGTGAAAAGAATCCAACTACCAGGCTGATGAGCAGCAAGGCAATGATCACATGCAGGCGGTTCGTTTGGGAATTTAGATGTCTCTGAAAAAAACGCTGCAAGGTTTCAGTTCCTCTTAACTGGAGCAATTCGGTCCTGCTCGAACGGTTTTGGTTTTATCCGCCTTCGCAGAATACCACGGGCTTGCCCGTGGATGAATGCAAAAG
>JAOZSO010000488.1:0-2924 GCA_029939655.1 Desulfobacterales bacterium | reverse complement strand
TACCCTCGAACCCTTGGATCCTCGAACCCTTGAACCCTTTCTTTTATGCTATGTCCCAATAGTCCACGAAGATAGATACTGTTTCTGCTCGCGGGTGAGTCGGTCGATCTTGATGCCCATCGAAACCAGCTTTTCTTTTGCTATGGCTGTGTCTATATCTTCCGGAACCGGGTGTACATCCAGCGCCAGCGAATCTGCCAGCTTAACCATGTGCTCGATACAAAGCGCCTGATTTGCGAAACTCATATCCATAACACTTGACGGGTGGCCTTCTGCCGCAGCCAGGTTGATGAGCCTGCCGTCCCCCAACACATTGATACACTTCCCGTCCGCCATCACGTACTCCTCGACAAACGGCCGGATCATCCTCCTGCTTTTAGCCAACTCGCCCAGGGACTCGAGGTCCAGTTCGACATTGAAATGACCGGAATTAGCCACGATGGCACCGTCTTTCATGAGGGAGAAATGTTCTTTACGGATAACATTGATGTTGCCGGTTACGGTACAGAAAAAGTCACCTGCCCTGGCGGCTTTATTCATGGGCATAACGGAGAACCCGTCCATAACCGCTTCCAGTGCCGTCAAAGGATCAACCTCTGTAACCACGACGTTTCCACCCATGCCCCTTGCCCTCATAGCCAGACCCCGGCCACACCAGCCATACCCGCAAACAACAAATATCGATCCCGCTATCAACCGATTTGTGGCACGAATAATAC
The DNA here is from genome assembly GCA_029939655.1 of Desulfobacterales bacterium. Lineage (GTDB taxonomy): Bacteria > Desulfobacterota > Desulfobacteria > Desulfobacterales > B30-G6 > B30-G6. Next base: position 2,205 of record JAOZSO010000488.1, on the reverse strand, counting down.
CGTCCATGGTACTCTGGCCGGTTCCGTAGCGGTTGTCAAAAAAGTGCTTTGTCTTGGCATCGTTGACGGCAATGATGGGATACTTCAATACATGGTCCGCCGCCATGCTTTTGAGCCGGATGACGCCGGTTGTGGTTTCTTCCGTCCCGCCTTGGACCAGATCGATGAGCTCGGATCGTTCTGAATGCAGGATTGAGACCAGGTCAGCACCATCATCCATGGTATACTGCGGTTTTTTGTCGATAACTGCGTTGATGTGGCTGTAATAGGTCTTGTTGTTTTCACCCTTGATGGCAAAAACGGCGATTTTATCATTTTTTACAAGGGAAGCAGCCACATCGTCCTGTGTGCTCAGCGGGTTGGAAGCGCAGAGAGAGACCTGTGCGCCGCCGGCTTTGAGGGTCTGCATCAGGGAGGCTGTTTCCGTTGTTACGTGAAGGCATGCGCCGATACGTTTTCCTTTCAATGGTTTTTCTTTTTCAAATCGTGTTTTGATACGATTCAGCACCGGCATATTTTGATTGGCCCACTCGATGCGCAACTTGCCTTCTTTGGCGAGTTTCAAGTCTTTTACATCATGATTCATTGTTTTTTTTCTCCTGTTGATTGCTTTCATGCGTTCATGCTGGACATTTGCAGAAACGGAATGCGTTGGTATTTTTTTCAGACGCTCACTTTAGGTTAGATTATAGTCCTGCCTTTTTTCTTATCTCTTCTGCTTTATTGGTCTGCTCCCATGAAAATTCGGGTTCGGATCTGCCAAAATGACCATATGCGGCTGTTTTAAGGTAGATGGGCCGTAACAGATCGAGGTATTCGATAATAGCGGCAGGGCGCAGATCAAAGACGTCCTTTACGATATCCTCCACTTGTTGTTTGGGAATAGAGCCGGTTCCCATGAGATCGACCATAATGGAGATCGGTTCGGCAACACCGATGGCATAAGCGATTTGAATTTCACATTTTTTGGACAGTCCGGCGGCAACGATGTTTTTGGCAATATGCCGACCCATGTAGGAAGCGCTCCGATCAACTTTCGAGGGATCCTTGCCGGAAAAGCATCCGCCCCCATGACTCCCTTGACCGCCATAGGTGTCGACGATAATTTTTCTTCCGGTAACACCGCAGTCGCCCATGGGGCCGCCCACAACAAATTTACCTGTCGGGTTGATGAAATAACGGGTATCACCATCTCGCAGTTCCGCGGGTATGGTCTTTTTGATGACCTCTTCGATAACGGCTTCCCTGAGTTCTTCATAGGATACGTCTGGTTTGTGCTGGGTAGATACCACCACCGTATCCACCCGCCGAGGGGTGCCGTTGTCATATTCGATGGTGACCTGGGATTTGCCGTCCGGTCTCAGAAAATCAAGGGCGCCACTCTTGCGGGTCTGGGCAAGACGCCTGCATAAGTTGTGTGCAAATATAATCGGCATGGGCATGAGTTCCGGTGTTTCATCGGTGGCAAAACCGAACATCAGACCCTGGTCGCCGGCACCCTGCTCCTTATAAAGTCCTTCACCTGTATTGACACCCTGGGCGATATCGGGGGACTGTCTGTCAATGCTGGTAATGACGGAACAGGTTTGATAGTCAAACCCCATCATCGAAGAGCTGTAGCCGATATCACGAATGGTATCACGGACAATTTGGGGCATGTCCACATAGCATTGAGTGGTGATTTCTCCGGCAATAAAGGCAAGGCCGGTGGTTACGAGTGTTTCACATGCAACCCGGCAGTTTTTGTCTTGGGTCATGATAGCATCCAACACTGCGTCGGATATGGCATCGGCAACCTTGTCCGGGTGCCCTTCCGTTACCGACTCGGATGTAAAATAGAAGTTTTCTTTTTCCATGGGTCGTCTCCTTGGTATTGGTATCGCCGCACGGTTGTCAAGTCCGGCAACGACATTAAATTCATAACCTCTAACAATATGCCAACGGATGGGGAATGTCAATATATAGGTGAGTATGTGCCCATGGAAATGTTGAGATGGGTTCTATGTTGTTCAGGCGTTGATCATTTGACAGACCAGGTTTTCCGCCATGTTTAAATCCATGCGATTCATGTTGAGGACCAGGTGATAGAGACCTGGGTTGTCGTAATCTTTTTTGTGTATTTTTCGGTATAAACTTAAACGGCGCTTATCCTCATTGGTAACGACCTGGGTCGCTTTCTTTTTAGTAAAATTATAGCGTTTGATA
>JAOZSO010000070.1:0-11075 GCA_029939655.1 Desulfobacterales bacterium | reverse complement strand
CGGCCGTTGGCAAAATTCCTCTGCTATACGACCGCAGGCTGCCACCCGGACGAAATGGGCGTCGGCCCCCTGGTGGCCATTCCCAAGCTACTCAAATTGGCCGGAATGGAAATAAGCGACATAGGGATTTTTGAAATCAATGAGGCCTTCGCCTCCCAGGCGATCTACTGCACCCGGGAACTTGGCATAGACATGGACAAGGTGAACATTCACGGGGGAGCCATTGCCCTGGGCCACCCCCTGGGATGTACCGGTGCCAAGCTATGTGCAACCCTCTTGACCAATATGCGGAAAAAAGGTGTTCGCTACGGCGTAGAATCCATGTGTATCGGCGGGGGTATGGGCGCTGCTGCACTGTTCGAGTTGTGCGAATAAAATTTCGTACCGAACTTTTATGAGACGCGGCGTTGCCGCTTTTATACAAGGCGATAACACACTATGTCGCAATTTCTCAATAAGTTGGGGTAACTCATGCTTTAAGAATACTCACTGGATTCCTGCCTTCGCGGGAGTGACAGGCTCTCAGACCAAATTGTCATTCCCGCGAAAGCGGGAATCCAGGCTCAATACACGGAGTTTTTGAGAAGCTACACTAGGTCGATGGGTGATCCCTGAGTGACAGTGAAACTGTCTGAGGTCTTTAGTGCCTGTTATGCCGAACAGTATGAGGATTATCTCAAGGTTCAGAATTCAGTTGTTAAATTGAAAATCAATTTTTAATTATGGCCCTGTTCGGCATTACAGTCACTTAAGAACGAGTTTTTCACGGTCATTCAGGGATTATCGATCGGCCGCAACACGCGTTTAATTGTATATTTAGAGCTGCAGTTTTCGGGAAATATCCGGGTTAGCCGTATCGGATACGATCTTAATTTTCATTAGCTCGTCACGCCCCTCAAGTTCTAGAAGGGCTTCTGGCGCAACTTCTCGGCCGTTCAAAAAAACAGATTGGATAGTCCCGGCTAAGCTGCTCGTCCGATCTGCAAAAAATGCCTGAATCGTTTCTCCTTTTAACCAGACACCCGCTTCCAGAAAAAATGGCCCCAGCTCCTTGAGGATCAGATTGAAAAGCTTCACCGTCACCCAGCCGGTCCTCCCGGCTTTGACGTCGCTGTCGTCTGGGTGAGAAATACTGCTGCGCATCCATCGGTACTTGCCTCCTTTCCTGAATGTTGCCCCCACAAGACCCGGCATGGCAGCCGAAAGCGCCAGAATAGAACCGTTTTTTACCACTGCCGTTGTGGGATCATCCACGGGCTTGCTGTTCAGAAAAAGGGTTTGAATCCGTTCATCGAAATAGGATTGATCCAGGCCGATCCGATCGCAAAGAAGAGCCTGCACCGATTCCCCGACCCGAATTTTGACCATAAAGCCCGCGTTCAGCAGACCCACGAATTTGGAACTCTCACCATCCGTAACAGTCATGACCAGGCCGGATTGTAGTTTGTCCCCTGGGGCGTTTTTATGGTTGGTGTTCATGGAAAAAGCCTTCAAGTATCTTCAAGGTCTTGTTTTGATCATTCGAATTTGGATCATTAGGTATTGCCCTTCGATTTTGCTCAGGGCGGTGAGTTAGTCGAACCGTTTAGGATTTCGAATTTCGTGCTTCGGATTTAAGTAACTAATGCCATCGGTATAGCCAAACATCTCTGATCTGGCCCAAAGGACCTGGTTTTAAATGACGGAGTTATAAGGGGAGACAAGTTGCGTCTCCCCTTATATATTTCACACATTCTCCGGCAACAGGTATCAGAAGTTAAACACACTGTCCAGATCTTCATCGGTTACACCGAAGGTCACATTGTGTGGCGCAAGCGGTTCCGTCTTGAAGAAAGCGGGCAGCCGATCATCCTTGGATGTAAACCCGGCGGCGGCATTGAATTCACGCTCTTTCTTCAGAATCGACTTGCCCAGATCAGACACATCGTCCGCTGTCAGCGGCTGTCCGCTGAAACCACTTATTACATCGAGGAGTGCCTGGAATGTTTCTGCCTGGTCCAGAATGGCAAAAGCAATGAACAGGCACATGCCCGTGGCATCGATGGCAGCCGTGGCAACCTGAAGATTCCGGGAAAGTTCCACCTGGCCCTCGGGCTTGGTTCCATCCACATTTCCGCCCACACCCAGGAGGTTTGCCGTGACGGAGTAACCCGCTGTGTGATCTGCGCCCATTGTGGTTGTTGCATAGGTAACGCCGATTCCCTGAACGGCTCTGGGGTCATAAGCCGGCATGGACTGCCGCTTGACAACCGGGACCCGCTCCACACCAAAAACCTGGCCGGTCACCGCAGCACCGTTTCCCAGGATCCTCCCGAGGGGGGTGCCCTGACCGACTTCCTTGACGAGATTAATGGCGGCTTCGGCATCACCAAATTGGGCAACACCCCCTTCCATGGCAACCCCGATGGTAGCACCCATTTCGATGGTGTCCAGACCGAAGTCATCATCCATGCGGTCCAGTTCGGCAATGACATCCAGATCATCAATGCCGCAATTGCCGCCATGGGCCCAGACGGTTTCATACTCGGGCTGTTTGGTCAGGAAATTTCCGTTTTTACCGTAAAATGTGCCCGAGCAGCGAATAACACACCCTTTGTGGCATCCGTGTGTGGCAGATCCTTCGCCACCTCTGGTGTTTTCCAATTCCGCCAGTGCCTCACCACCGATCTTGGATGCACCTGCAAACTGGCCGGTGGAAAAATTGTTGGTGGGATATCCGCCGGCTTCGTTGACAACGTTCGTCAGGACATTGGTGCCGTACGCCGGCAATCCTTCCCCTGTAACCGGATGCTTTTTCAATCCGGCAACGAATGCCTTGTTGGCTTCCTTGAATTTATCGGGGTCTGCGGGTTCACGTCTTGCCGTACCTTCGTCATCCACGACGATCGCCTTGAGGCCCTTGGACCCCATGACTGCGCCGACACCGCCCCGACCGGCATGCCGGGTCGGACGCTGTTCCATATCCGTAAAGGCAATGGATGCAGCCGACATCTTCATCTCCCCGGCAGGTCCAATGCTGATGCAGGCCACCTTGTCGCCGTATGCGGTCTTCATCTTTTCAACCAGATCGTAATTGCCAAGCATTTTCAAACCATTATCAGCCGCTATCGTTGCGCCATCCTTGTTGATAACCATTTTATATAGCGTGTCGTCTGCAGGGCGCCCCTCCAGAATAATGGCAGCATACCCGAGCCTTGCCAGCATCTGTGACGGCTGACCACCCGAGTTGGCCTCCTTGATGCCTCCGGTCAGCGGGCTTTTACATCCCACGGAAATACGACCGGACATGGCTGCTGCAGATCCACTGAGCATCCCGGGTGCGATCACGAGTTTATTTTCGGCTCCCAGGGGATGGCACAATGGTGGCACTTCCTTTGCCACAACCGCCGATGTCATAGCCCGACCGCCCAATCCAGCGTAATCGCCCAGTGGTTCGACGATGACCTGGGGGCCACCATCCTCTCCCATTTTTACTCTTAAGATTTTGTCCATCGGTTGCCTCCTTTTTGGTTGTTTTTGTATGTTAGCCGATTCGTGAACGTTGGTTCTGTAATTATGAGTATTGCCTGGTAATGTCAAGGAAAACCAGGAATTCCTAAGCATCTCGATTGGGCCATTGTATCCTGGGATGCTGCTGTCCGCTGATGGCCGTCACCCACCCTCGAACCCTTGTATCACCCTTGGACCCTCGAACCCTTCATTAGGATACCCGCTCGGCCTGATTTTTGAGATCGGTCTGTGCCACCTTCACGAAGGTTTTCAGATCGACAGTCTGTTCCGCATCAAAGGGTGTAACGATCGCCACAAAGTTGATATCGAACGGAATTTCATTTACCATCATCTCGTGGGACCTCAATAATTTCGAAATTCTCTCCAGGGCGATCTTGGCATTGTCGCCGATGGTCATGGGTAGAATCACCACCACCATTTTGGCACCCAACATCCCCACGAGATCGGTTTCCCTAACAATATCCGTCAGGGCACCGACAAACACTGCGATAATGTCTTCCGGTGTGACGCTGCCCGGCCCTGCAGCTTCTTTAGGAACCGCCTTCACCACAGTAAAGGAAAGAATCGAAAAGGGAGTATCGTAGCGCTTGGTTCTTAAAATCTCCTTTTCCAGCACAAAGAGAGTGCTGCCCCGGTTTAGACTACCCAGTGGGGTGAGTTTCGATTTTTCTTTCTCTTTTTTGTCCGGTTTGGTCATAATGCTGGACTTGAGATGACGGATGCTATCCTCCATCCGTTCGGTCAAACGCTCCTCCATTTTTTTCAGAACATCGACGTCGATATCCTTACGGCTGAGTTTGTCTACCAGTTCTGTGCGGATTTGTGAGAAAATGCTGTTGACCTTGTCCCCGGTAACATCACCGGTCTCTTTCATGGCTTCCAGGGTAAGCTCGGTGCCGGCCCGTTCGATATAATCCACCAGGAGATCGGACAAAATACGATCGTCCTGACCACTCTTACGTATCTCGGCTGCGAGGTAGATGAGCTCTGCGGTCTCCTGAGGATTCTTGACGATTTCCTGAATCAGGTCCTCCCCTTCCAGACCAATGGCCTCGGCGCTTTGTTCGAGAACACGGGTCAGTTCATCGCTCTGAAGTTCATTTTTCAATTCCTGAACAAATTGAAGGTAGTCCGTCATGGGCATCCCGGCATCCAGAAGCGCCCGCTTGAGTTTCGGTATGATCCGCTGCAGCTCCGCCGTATCCGTTGTGATCCGCAGGACAATCTGTGCCAGGCGCTTGATTGATACCGCTCCTTGGTTGTACTCCTCTGTAATCAGTCGGATCAGGACACTGTCCGTGACCTCGTCCACCTCACGGTCGATAATCTGCTGATCGAGATAGACCACACCTTGGGCCTTCTGCGCCTCGATACCCTGAATCAGCTTGCGTTTCAGTTTAAAAATATCTTCCGCCAGATCGATAACGTTGACATCGGTCTTGCTTGCGATAACCACGTCGACATCTTCCTGAAAACGGTTCAGGCTTTGCACCAGGGCGGTTCCCGGCTGAACGCTTCCGTCTTCAACATTCCTGGCCGCTGCCAGGTCTTCTTCGATGAGCATCTGAGAAAACTCGGTGGGTCCCTGCATCAAGTTTTGAACCGAAATCTTCTTCTGGGCCTCTTCCGAAAGGATATCGGCCGCCAAAATAGCAACTAAGTCTTCCATGGCCGAAGCTCCAGACCCCTCCCCTGCAACCTGGCTGCTTTTAACCACCTGCTCATCGGTTTTAATTTTCTGGTAGACAAAATAGTTAACCAGAATGTTATCCAAACCCTTTTCCTGCATGGCCTTTTTCATAGCATCCGCGTTTGGATATCGATTGAGATCCGTCAGAATCTCCATGAACTGGGTCATATCCGCCAGGGTTATACCGACCTCGAAGGCCAACGACTGAATATCGGTTTTCTTGAAATGGGCTGTCAACCGATTGGCATTGATACGGGAATCAAGCACTTCATCTTCAATGACCAGTTGTTCCTGGTGAAGTGACAAGACAATGGTGGAGCGATTCTTAAAACCTTCCTGAAACGACTCGTATACCCGTTCCAACGAGCCGAGAACCGACTTGTGGTAAACATTGTACATGCCAATCTGGTTAAACAACAGATTGAAATTTCTGCCGATGGTTTCCGAGAGTTGTTTTGGGAGACTTGCTTTATCCATCATTATATCCCTTCATGATATAGCGGCTAAAGACGTTTTCCTATTTTTCCAGCCGGGCTGACGCCATTTGGCCCTTCAGGTGATTCTTACGGTACCACTTCAAGGCACGAATAAGTTCGGAACATGTGGAAAAACGCTTCTCCGGATCATATGTCATGGCCTTTCCAATAATCCGGTCCATGCTTTCATGCAGATGGGCATTGAGTTGTGACGGCTTTTTTAGAAAAATACCCCTGGGGTCTTTCTGCTTGTGAGCCAGGAGTTCCATCATCGAGGGATAGCGCGCGAACGGCAGTTTCTCCACCACCATTTGAAACAGCATCACCCCCACAGCATAGATATCCGCGCGTCCGTCCACGTCTGTCGTGGCAATCTGTTCGGGCGCCATGTAGAGCGGGGTGCCCAGAATGAGCTCCTTTCCCAATTCATCTCCCCTGACAAATCTGGCTGTTCCAAAATCTGAAATCAGGGGTCGCCGCGTATGCGCCTCAATCAAAATGTTGGGTGGCTTGATATCGCGGTGGACAACCCCCTGTTCGTGTGCATAACCGAGTGCTTCCAGGACATGGATAATCACATTGAAAGTCGGCACCAGCGGCAAAACCCTCCTGGACGGAATTAAATTTTTCTTGGCCTTGGTAATATAAGCCAGCAGGTCTTTTCCCTGAACCAACTGCATGCTCATGAAGAGAAACTCGTCAGTTTCCCCCACTTCGTAAATCGGCACAATATTCGGGTGGGAGAGTATGGCCGCCGCTTCGGCTTCCTGCTGAAACCTTTCGGCGGCAGACTGCGTCATGAGTGCCTTGGGTAAAACTTTCACGGCGATCTTACGCTTCAGGGTTCGCTGGTATCCTTCAAACACCACAGCCATACTCCCTCGGCCAAGCTCCTTCAAAACCGTGGAAGTTCCGATGTCCATCCCGTAATACTTCTTCGCGTCAACTGATTTTATCGTCATCATTTTGATTAGACTGATAGGCTATTCGAAATTTAAGGTATGAATAGTATTGTTTAACACAGAACTGTAAACTATTTCAATGGCTTTTCCTTGAACCGCAACAGCGAGCGCATTCCCCGTAGCTTGCTGCGGGGTTCTTCAAAAGAAAATGGCGGTGAGTTTGTGCGAATGATAAAAAAAGCTGTAGAATCGATCGGAGGCTGCGCGCGTAAGCGCTATCCAGTGTCCGTCCAGAAATGAGGATTTTTGCGTGAGATCAAGGCGGACGACAGATTTAACTCACAGGAATAGCGTGCTGTTTTGAGGAGTTAAATCATGACGCTCAACGCCGATATCGCGGAAAAAGACCCTTTGTGGATGGGCACTATCTAGGTTCCCCATGGTCGACGCCGTTGCGACGTTCCTCGCCGGTTCTCCGCTCCGGTATATGAAATGCATAGGAGAACTGCCGTCTGTCGCCTTCGGAGCGCCGTTCTTTATTATCGATGAGAGATGTTTGCATTATGGCCCAATCATTACCGAAAAACATCGCCTGTTGTCAACCCCAAAAGAGCCATTCCGCACTTTCAGAGAAAACAATTGCTGCCTCGAAACTCCCCTGTAACACCTATCGACATTCAGCGATGAAACTGTTAATATTTATTTTTATACATACGTTTCGCATCAAAGGAGACAATCATGAACAATAATGCAGCCGCCCAAAAGGGTATCCCATTCAACCTGGAAAGCCATGTCGATTATACCGATGGATCTGTCCATTCGAATTGTATAAATAATAGATAGATCGTCGCAATAGAATAGAGGTCCCAGGCCCATGGCCATCCTGCATATCCTTCTTCACTTTGCTATCCCCGGTGTTGTTGCCGGGCTGGCATTCAGGGACAAGTGGCTGACGAGTTGGCTCGTTATGATGTCGTCCATGATCATCGACATCGATCACCTGCTGGCCAACCCCATTTTTGACCCCAACAGGTGCAGTATCGGGTTTCATCCGCTTCATTCAACGACGGCCATCATCCTTTATCCCCTGTTGTTACTGATACCCAAGTTGCGCCTCCTGGGTATCGGTTTGCTGATCCATATCGGACTCGACGCCTTGGATTGCCTGCGGATGGGAGTAGCATGAAACTCACATGGTTCAGTGCCGGAAAGGAACTGTCTTGAACCCCGAAGAAAAAAAGATCATGGGCCTTGCAACGACCTCGCATGGCTTGGTCCACCTGTACGAAGGTGTCCTGCCGCCGCTGTTGCCGCTGGTTATGGCGGAATTTGGTGCGGATTATTTTACAATGGGAATAATTGTTACGGTGTTCTCTTATGCCTTTGGGCTCGGATCCCTGCCGGCCGGCATCCTGGCCGACAAGATAGGTCCCCGCCGCCTGGTAAGCCTCTATCTGTTCGGTGCCGGTATAGCCGGCGTACTTGTTCTGCCTACCAGTTCCCTGCCGGCCTACACCATCGTCATGGGACTGATGGGTGCCTTCTGCAGCACTTATCATCCAGCGGTCAACACATTGATCTCCCTCGGCATCAAGGAAAAGGGCACCGCTTTTGGTATCAACGGTATCGCCGGCAGCATCGGGGTGGCCGTGGTGCCGGTTTTGTCGGCCTGGATAGGCACAAAGCTGGGGTGGCGCGCGCCGCATGTTTTTTTCGGCCTGATCGGCATCGGCCTGGCATTCTTTTCCCTGACGCTGCCCAGACATCCGACGATTCAGAACGGGAACACAGCGCAAGCAGGTTCCCTGACCGAACCCGAAAAAAAGACGCCAATCCTCTCTCTCACATTTTTCTTCCTTTCGGCCACAGCCCTGGGACTGTCCTACAAGGGAATCATGACTTTCCTTCCCACCTACATGGGGCAAAATATCCAACTGGGCTTCCTGGAAATGGACGCAGTGGCCATGGGAGGTACCTTCACAACCCTCGCCTTGGTATCCGGGGCTCTTGGACAATATGTATCCGGTCGCCTTACCGACAATTATCCGGTAGAAAAGATATATCTCGCCACGGTGTGTATGGGCACCCTTTTCGTTTTCGTCATGTCTTTTTCCAGGGGATTCCTCCTGCTGTCGGCATCTATCGGGTATGCTTTTTTTTCATTCGCGGCTCAACCTGCTCAAAACTTCATCATTTCGAAATACATGCCCCAACATCGGCAGGGTCTGGGGTACGGCACGCTCTTTATTCTCTCGTTCGGGGTTGGATCCACAGCCGCCGCAGTTTCCGGCTACCTCGCCGACCTGTATGGCCTGCAGACCGTATTCTATGCCATGGGATTCTGTTTTCTGGCCTCCGCGGGGCTCGCGCTGGGATTGGTATTGCAGAACGGTAAAAGCAATAAGTCGTAAGCGGTATGCAGCTTAAAGCGCAGGGCTCACGGCTTATCACTCAACTTTCGCTTTTCACCTCAATAGAGCGAAATGAGTAATCTGATGGCTTTGCCAGTTCAAGGCTTTGAAATTCGAATGCCCCTGTCTTGCGATCCCTGAAATAATGCAGAAGGGTCTTTTGAATAACGGGAAAAGCGATATCGTCCCAGGGAATGTCTTTCTCATGCACCAGCTTTACCTCAGAGCTCTCACGGGTCGGGCCGAATTCGGGAACCAGGATCCGGGCTCGAAACATGAGATACATCTGGTTCACAAATACCAGGTCAAAGAGCCGGTAAGGTGCGATGATTTTCACCCGTACCCGTGCCTCTTCGTTGGTTTCCCGCATGGCACCTTCCCGAACGGATTCACCGTTTTCCAGGAAACCGGCCGGCAGGGTCCATTTCCCCCTGCGAGGCTCGATGTCGCGCCGACAAAGGAGGATGTGGTTTTCATATTCAGGAATACACCCCACCACCATTTTGGGGTTCTGATAATGAATGTTTCCGCAGACAGTGCAAACTTGCCTGGCCCGTTCGTCACCTGACGGAATCCGAGTCTCCACTGTAGACCCACATTGCGTACAGTAATGGATGTTCATGTTAGGTCTCAGCCCTATCGTTAGGATCAATTTCATCAAGCCATGTCCACATAGTTTCACCTGTCGCCTTTTGTCGAGAGGCCAAATAACATCTTTGTATAACCAGTGTCCGTCCAGAAATGAGGATTTTTGCGTGAGATCAAGGCGGACGACAGATTTAACCCGGAGTAATAGCGTGCTATTTTGAGGAGTTAAATCATGGCGTCCAACGCCGATATCGCGGAAAAAGACCATTTGTGGATGGGCACTAACTATATAAACTTCTTAATACCCACGGCCAGGCCCTTGCCTGGCAGGGTCATCAGGGTCGACGTACCATGGGCAATGAGTTCGCCATGGGCATCCAGTACTTTTGACTCGGCATAACTGATGGATTTTCCGGACCGGATGGCAATGCCTTCAGCTCGCAGGATCCCTTTTTGGACCGGTTTCAAATAATTCAACTTCAGGTCTATATTGACCAGTCCAGCATCTTCCGGAATCCGCATGAAGGCTGCCCAGAAAGTTGCCGTGTCGATCAATGTGGCCACCACGCCGCCGTGTACGTTGCCGTAGGGTTGTAGATGACAACGGGCCGTCTTAAGATCCACGCTTGCCCGATCAATGGCAATCGAAACGAGTTTCATAGACATATGATCTGGAAAGGGACTTGTATTGACAATAGTGATCAGTTCTCGAATATACTCAGGATTCGAATTCAGCAACGGTTCCGCCTTTCATGGTTATCGATTAGGCTGGTGACATCTAAAACCTATACAGGATTTTCCCGATGTCAATTTACAACAACTTGTTCCCAGTTGTCTTGTTGATTCCGGCATACTTTTGTGATACCGCTTCGGAGCTTTGCCCAAAATGAAATGCTTTTCAGGTTTGACCGAAAAGTGTTAAAAAATACCCGGAATAGGTTGAACCAAGGAGGACAGATGTCGGGTTTTCATGAAATACTGCTGGTTGCCGCTATTCTTTTGGGTATTTTATTCGTACCACGCATGATGCCAAGAAAGGGCGCACAGACGTCAATCCGGCCTGTAATGGTGATCTCGCGCAATATGCGGGTAGCCATTGCCGCTTCTGTTCTTTACCCGGCTGTTACAGCCGCATTTTTACAACCATGGCGCAAAGATCTGATCCTTTTTCTATATATCGGTCTGGGACCGGTGTTACTGGGTTGGCTATTGTACTGGGTGTTTACCGGACGAAAAAAGTAGATACCCAGGTCCAAAAGAGCCCGGCACTGGGTTGCCCTATAAGGGGCTCTATCACCAAGTATATTAACCATAAGAAATCAGAAGTCAGAATTTCGTAAAGCACTAAACTGTTTTAATGCTGGAGAACGGATGAACATCGAACGTCCAACATCGAATTTTGAATTTGAAAAGATGAAGAAACAGAAATAATTCGGTATTGGGTTTTTGTTTTCATTCAACATTGGACGTTCGATGTTCGATGTTGGACGTTCATCTT